>NZ_JBGCCT010000007.1:300000-410345 GCF_041260665.1 Catenulispora sp. GP43
CCGCCGTCAAGATGTGCACAGTCAGGAATGCCACGGCCAGCAACGAGATACTGCGGTGCAGTGCGACCGCCGCCAGCCGCGGCATCCCCGGTATCCGCACTTGGCGCCGCACGCTGATCCCCAGCACCATCACGATGCTGAACAGCACCAGGCACACGATGCCCGTGGCCTGCCCGGCGTACCAGATCACCGCGGAGTCCACGACCGCACCTCCTTCGGATCCAGGGAGTAGGTGAAGCCGCTGCTGCGCGGCGCGGCGGGCCAGCGGCCGACCGTGCACACCGTTCCGTCCTCGGCCAGCAGTCGGGCGTCCAGGCCGCACTCGGCGAGCCAGGCCGGGGCCCGCCCGCCGCGGATGACGGCGGCCGTGCTGGCGATGTTGGCGTCCAGGCAGCTGGCGGCCGTCACGCTGACGGTGCGCCACGGGGTGCGCGCCGACAGGCCGGTGGCCGGATCGACGATGTGATGCAGGGTTCTGCCATCGCGGGTCCAGCGCCGGGCGGCGGTGCCCGAGGTGGCCAGCCCGCCGTCGCGGATCAGGACGCTGGTATGTGCGGCATCCGAGCTCGGATCATCGGTCCGATCCTGGACGCGGATCGCCCAGCCGTCCTCCGGCGCCGGCCCGGCCACGGCGATGTCGCCGCCGAGACCGACCAGCACGCCGCAGCCGAACGTCGCGGCCAACTCCGCGGCAGCACGGTCGGCGGCCCACGCCTTCGCCGTCGCCCCCAGGTCCAGCCGGACCCCGGCGGGCACCGCCAGCGTGCGCCCTACGGC
Source organism: Catenulispora sp. GP43 (assembly GCF_041260665.1). NCBI lineage: Bacteria > Bacillati > Actinomycetota > Actinomycetes > Catenulisporales > Catenulisporaceae > Catenulispora > Catenulispora sp. GP43. Next base: position 300,778 of record NZ_JBGCCT010000007.1, read on the forward strand.
GTCGAACCGGATCCGCCGCCAGCCCGGCACCGGCCGTACCACCAGCTTCACCGGGCTTCCGCCGTGCTGCACGAGGTCGAAGTCGCGGTCGTAGCCCAGGCCGGCCAAGGCCGAGCCGACCGTGGGGTCGACGTCCCCGCCGCTGAGTTCCGCACCGCGCAACGCGGCCGCAAGCGCGTCGGCCAGCACCTCGCTGACCGGCATCTCGCGTCCGGCCGAGCGGTCGAGAGCGCATATCTCGGAGTCGTCGCGGAACCGGCTGCAGGCCAGATCCACCATGGCCAGCCAGGTCACCAGCGCCTGCCGGGCGTCGGTCAGGGCTTCCGGATCGGTGACCGCTAAGCGGACCGCGCAGCCCAGCGCCCGCCAGTCAACCGCAGCGCTTCTCATGACGCACCCGAGGTCGCGTCGTGGCCGGACGACGACGAAGACGACGATGATGACGTTGACGAGGATGGCGATGAGGATGAAGACGGCCGCGATGAGGATGAGGAAGGCGCAGAGGAATTCGAAGAAGTCGTGCCCTTGGTGCCCGTGGTACTCGGCGCGGATGTCGCCGGCCGCAATCCCGAGCTGCCCGGGTTCGCGTGCGCGGCCCGCGGCACCGTCGCGGCGATCGCCACCCCGCCAGCCACGCTCGCTGCCGTGACACCCCAGGTCACCGCCGAAATCCGGACCAACCTGCGCCGTGCTTCGCGCTCCATGACACCACCTCCACAACCGCTGAATGGATCACCACCCACGGTGGCTTCGCAGAGTGAGAGAGCGATGAGGGACGCATCAACGTCCACTTTGAGAAAGAACTCAGAAGGTTCTGTCAGAACAAATAGTCGAATGCTCGTCCGGTCGGCGGGTCACACCCCGGTGCGGTACTGTCATGGCCCGTAGATCTGGCGCGCGCAAGCGGGTCAGTATCAGGCATTGAGGAATCAGCGTGCCGTTTCGCTTCGCACCAGACCTGATTGAGAAGACGGATGAATGCTGATATAGCACTGTGGTGCACGGCTGCCGCTCTGGTCGTCGCGATAGCCGTCGCCGTGTACATGGCCCGTGGTGCCGGACGGCTGCGGGCGCAAGTCGCCGGCCTGGAGCAGGCCTGTGCGGCCCGGGATGCCGCGGTGGCACAGCTGGTCGCCATCGGGCTCCCGTCGGCGGCCGAGCTGGTGGGCGATTCCCCCGCGGCCCACTCGGCCCACTCGGCCCACTCGGCCCATCCGGCCCCGACCGTGGCGCCGGTCCTGGAGCGGACGGCCTTCGCCGGGAACGTCCAGGTCCTGACACAGCGCTACGGCGCCGGCGTCCGCGATCTGCAGCGCGACGTGGCCCGGTCGGTGCGCGAGCGCGTCGAGGAAGAGGCCCACCAGACCACCGAGTCGGCCGTGCGGTCCTTCGCCGAGACGGTGGTGAGCCTGGGGGCGAACCTGAGCAAGGTGGTCGCCGAGGCCATGCGCCGGCACCGGGGGGACGAGACCTTCGAGACCCTCACGCTGATCGACCACACCGTCCAGCAGATGATCCGCCAGGCCCAGTCCTACGTCGTGGTCTGCGGCGGCCTGCCGGGCCGGCGCTGGCCGGCCCAGCCGATGACCGACGTGGTGCGCGGCGCGATGGGCCGGATCCAGGACTACCAGCGGGTCCGGCCGCGCGAGCTGAGCCGCCAGGTGGTCGGCCAGGCCGTGGAGCCGGCCGTGCACGCGGTGGCCACGCTGCTGGACAACGCCGCCCGCTACTCCCCGCCCGGGTCCTTCGTCGACGTGACGTTCCAGGAGGGCCACCACGGGGTGACCATCATCGTCGACGACGCCGGCGTGGGCATGAACAGCGAGCAGCTGGACTCCGCGCGCCGCATCCTGTCCGGCCAGGAACCGGTCGATCTGCACGCCCTGGGCCCGCACCCGAAGATCGGCTTCCCGACGGTGGCCGCGCTGAGCCGGCGCTACGGCTTCCAGGCCTCCGTCGACGGCTCCGGCAGCCCGTTCGGCGGGACGCGCGCGGCGCTGTTCATCCCCGAGTCCCTGCTCGCCGCGGAGGCCCCGATCGACGACGATCACAGCGCCCCGCCCGCGCCGGCCGATCTCGTGGAGACGGAGACGACCGACGCCGGGCTGCCGCGCCGCCGGCGGCACAGCGCCACGCAGGACACCCAGCCCCTCCCGCCGGTGCTCAGCGCCTCGCAGCCGCGGCCCGGCATCGCCGCGGCGTGGCAGAGCGGCGCGCACCGCACCGACGGCGGGTCCACGCCCTCCGCCCCCGCAGAAGGGACCCGATAGCCCGTGAGCACCACCGCCCCGCCGGCTGACGCCAACAACAAGCTGACCTGGATGCTCAGCAGCCTGGACATCGAAGGGGTGCGCTATTCGGTCCTCATCTCCGGGGACGGGCTGCGCATGGCGCATTCGGACACGATCTCCCGCGACGAGGCCGACGCGTTCGCCGCGGCGGTCAGCGGGGTGCAGTCCCTGGGCAAGGCGCTGGCCACGCTGACCGGGGACGAGGACAACCGGCTGCGGCAGAACCTGATCGAGTACGACCAGGCCCTGGTCCTGGTCACCGCCGCCGGGCAGAACGCGATGCTGGGGGTGTGCGCGGAGCCCACCGCGGACGCCGGGCTGATCGTGCACCGGATGAACGATCTGGCCTCGCGCCTGGGCAACGAACTCACCAGCGAGACCCGCCGGCCATGAGCCGGCCGCGGCGCGACCCGGACCTGGTGCGCGCGTACGTCGTGACCGGCGGCGCGGTGCGCCCCAGCCGGAAGCTGGGGCTGGTGACGCTGCTGATCGCGCAGGACGTCCCGGTCCAGGGGCTGGCCCCCGAGCAGCGCCGGGTGCTGGGCGTGTGCAGCAGGCACGGCGCCCTGTCCGTCGCGGAGATCGCCGCCCACCTGGATCTGCCGCCGTCGGTGGTCACGATCCTCGCCTCGGCGCTGATGGACTCCGGACACCTCGCCGTCCCCGCTCCGACCGCCGACGTCCCAGAGATCGACGTGCTGAAAGAGGTTCTCCGTGGTCTCCGCCAACTTGTCTGAGGTCGCCTACCTGCCCGGCACCGTCACCCGGTCGGTGAAGCTGCTGGTGGCCGGCCATTTCGGGGCCGGCAAGACCACGTTCGTGGGCAGCGTCTCGGAGATCAGGCCGCTGCGCACCGAGGAGCCGATCACCGAGGCCAGCCTCGGCGTGGACGACCTGGCCGGGCTGCCGAAGAAGACCTCGACGACGGTCGCGATGGACTTCGGCCGCCGCACCTTCGGGGACGTGGCGCTGTACCTGTTCGGCACGCCGGGGCAGCACCGGTTCCTGCCGATGTGGGACGAGCTGGCCCGCGGCGCGGCCGGCGCCCTGGTGCTGGTCGACACCCGGCGCCTGGACCACTCCGACGAGATCCTCAGCGCCGTGGAGAAGCGCGGCCTGCCCTACACGGTGGCCGTGAACGAGTTCGACGGCGGGCGCCGCTATCCGGCCGAGGAGATCCGCGAGGCCCTGGACCTGGCGCCGACCACCCCCCTGACCGTCTGCGACGCCCGCGACCAGACCTCGTCCATCAAGGCCCTGATCGTGCTCGTCGAACACCTCACCAGCCGACCGGAGACGCTCGCGTGACGACCCAGACCGCCCCCCAGGGCTCCACCGCCATATCGCGCATCCCCATGTACACGCCCGAGTTCGCGGCCGACCCGCACGCCGCGTACGAGCGGATGCGCAACCTGCACGGATCGCTGGTCCCGGTCCTGCTCGACCCGGACGTGCCGGCCACGCTGGTGATCGGCTACCAGACCGCCATCCGGATCCTGCACGACCAGGAGCGCTTCCCGGCCGACCCGCGCCGCTGGCAGGAGGGGAACCTGTCCCAGACCTGCCCGGTCCGGCCGATGATGGAGTGGCGGCCCAACGCCCTGCGCAGCTCCGGCGCGGAGCACGCCCGCTACCGCAGCTCCAACGTCTACAGCCTGAACGGTGTCGACCTGCACGCCCTGCGCCGGGTGGTCCAGGACGTGGCCGGGGACCTGATCGCCGGCCTGAGCCGGGCCGGTCAGGCCGACCTGATCACCCAATACGCGTTCCCATTGGCGTTCCGCGTCCTCAACACCATGCTGGGCTGTCCGCCGGAGATCGGCGAGCGGGTGGCGATCGGGATGGCCAAGATCTTCGAGGGCATCGACGCCGAGGCCGGCAACGCCATGCTCGCCGCGGCCCTGGCCGAGCTGGTCATGATGAAGAAGGAACGCCCGGCCGACGACATCACCAGCCGGATGCTGGCGCACCAGTCCGCGCTGGAGGTCCCGGAGATGGTGCACCAGCTGGCCTGCGTCTACGGCGCCGGCATCGAGCCCCAGCAGAACCTGATCGCCAACGCCCTGCTGCTGATCCTGACCGACGAGCGGTTCTCGGGGGACGTACTCGACGGCAACCTCACCGTCCGCGACGCGCTGGACGAGGTGCTGTATCAGGACCCTCCGATGGCCAACTTCGGCATCTCCTACCCGCCCTACCCGGTGCAGATCGACGGCGTCTGGCTGCCCGCGGAACAGCCGGTGGTCATCAGCTTCTCGGCGTGCAACAACGACCCGGCCATCGCCTCGGACCAGCGCGCCGGCAACCGCGCGCACCTGGCCTGGAGCGTGGGCCCGCACGCCTGCCCGGCCCAGTCCGCCGCCTACCTGATCGCCCAGGCCGCGATCGACCAGATCCTGGACGCGCTGCCCGAGATGGAGCTGGCGGTCCCCGAGAAGGACCTGGTGTGGCGGCCCGGCCCCTTCGCCCGGGCGCTGGCCGCGCTGCCGGTCACCATCCCCGGTCCGGCGCCGATCCCTTCGCGGTGAACGCCTGACCCGCCCCGGCCGCTGTGAATCAGTAGCCTGTCGTCGCCCGTACTTGTCCGCCACGGAAGGCCCCAGCATGGACCAGCACGTCCTGACCCTTGATCCCACCGGCGCGAACCGCTACGCCGAGGACGCCCACCTCAGAGCCAACGGCCCCGCCACGCGCGTGGATCTGCTGGGCCAGCAGGCGTGGGCGATCGCCGATCCCGCCGTCCTCAAGACGCTCCTGGTCGACCCCCGGGTGTCCAAGGACGCGGCGCGGCACTGGCCGAAGTTCCCCGACGAGATCGTCGGCAAGTGGCCGCTGGCCCTGTGGGTCGGCGTGAGCAACATGTTCACCGCCTACGGCGCCGACCACCGCCGGCTGCGCCGCCTGGTCAGCCCGGCCTTCGCCGCCCGCCGGATGGCGGCGCTGGCCCCGGCCGTCGAGGAGATGACCGCGGCGCTGCTCGACGACCTGGCGGCCACCCCGCCCGGGCAGAGCGCCGACCTGCGCGAGCGCTTCGCCGTCCCGCTGCCGATCCAGGTCATCGGCTCCCTGATGGGCCTGCCCGAGGAGGCCCGGCAGGCCTTCCGCAGCTGCGTGGACGCCGTCTTCGACACCACCTTGTCCGCCGAGGAGGCCACGGAGAACGCCACCAAGGTGTACGGGATCCTGGCCGGTCTGGTCGCCGACAAGCGGCAGAACCCGGGCGACGACATGACCTCGGTCCTGATCGCCGCCCGCGACGACCAGGACGAGGAAGGCGACGGCTCGGCCCTGACCGAGCAGGAACTGCTCGACACCCTCCTGCTGGTCGTCTCCGCGGGGTATGAGACCACTGTCAACCTGATCGACCAGGGCATCACCACCCTGCTGGCGCATCCCGCCGAGCGCGCCAAGGTCGACGCCGGCACCGCGCAGTGGCGCGACGTCGTCGAGGAGACGCTGCGCTTCGAGGCGCCGGTCGCGCACCTGCCGCTGCGCTACGCCGTGGAGGACATCGAGCTGCCCGGCGGCGTGACGATCCGGCAGGGCGAGGCGATCCTGGCCTCCTACGCCGCGGTCGGCCGCCACCCGGACCTGCACGGCCAGAGCGCGGACGTCTTCGACGTCACCCGCGCCGGCCAGGACCACCTGTCCTTCGGCTACGGCGTGCACTTCTGCCTGGGCTCGCAGCTGGCCCGGATGGAGGCGGAGACCGCGCTGCGCATGCTCTTCGAACGGTTCCCGGACCTGGCACTGGCGCCGGACACCACGTTGCGGCCGCTGGGGTCGTTGATCTCCAACGGGCACGACGCGCTGCCGGTCGTGCTCCAGCCGTCGGCTGAGTAGGGCTCGCCCTCCGCGGCTATGTAGCACTGCGCAAGAACGCCGCGACGGCCGGATCGGTCTCGGTCACCCGGTAGAGGAGATGGAACTCCACTGCCAGGCCCGGTCCGGCCAGCGGCCGGTAGACCACGTCCGGCACCGCCGCCCGATGCACGCCCGCCGGCACCACGGCGATGCCGGCGCCCGCGGCGACCAGCGCGAGGACGGTCAGCGTGCTGTCGGCGCGGTGGCGGGCCCGCGACGGCGGCGGAGCCAGGCCCGCGCGGCGCAGCGCGTCCGGGACCTGATCGTCCGGGTCCGTGCCGACCGCGTACTCGATCAGCTCCTCGCCGGCGATCTGCTTGGCCGTCAGCTTCTCGTGGCCGGCCAACCGATGCCCGGCCGGCAGTGCGACCACGAACGTCGCCGAACTGACCGGCACCGACGCCAGCCGGGGCTCGTCGCGCGGCGCGGGCAGCGCGCTGTAGCCGACGTCGAGCTCGTTGGCGAGGATCGCCGCACGCTGCCGCAGCGGCGTGGTCTCCCGCAGCTCGATCCGCACCAGCGGCCGGGCCCGGTGGAACCCGCGGATCCGGTCGGCCAGCATCCCGCCGAGCACCGCGGCGCCCGCCACGCCGATGCGTACGCCGCCCGAGCGTCCCTCCAGTGCCAGCCGCGTCGTGGCCTGGGCCCGCTCGGCCTGCGCCAGCACCTGCCGGGCCTCGGCCAGGAACACCTCCCCGGCTGCCGTGAGCGTGGTCAGCCGCGCGCCCCGGTCGAACAGCGGGCCGCCGAGCTCGTTCTCCAGGTCCCGGATCTGCATGCTCAGCGTGGGCTGCACGACGTGCAGCCGGCGCGCGGCGCGGCTGAACCCGCCCTCCTCGGCCACGGCGATGAAGTACTTCAGGTGTCGGAGTTCCACGCGGCACGTCCCATCAAGAGAACTGATGGCTGCATCATAAACAAGTGTTTGAACTTATCGCTGGTCGGGACCATCGTGGACGGCGACATCGAATCGAGCAGACCGAGAAGGCAGGGGTGACAGCGATGCGCATCGTCACGCTCGAAGAACACTGGTCCGACCCGGCGATCGCCGCGGCGACGGCGCCGGCCATGAACGCACTCGTCCCCGCCAACGCGGAGCTGTTCACCCCCGGCAATCCCTACACCGAGCGGCTTCAGCTGTTGCGGGACATCGGCGCCGCCCGGATCGCCGACATGGACCGCAACGGCATCACCACGCAGGTGCTCTCCTGCCTGAACATGTTCCTGCCCGCCGACGTGGCCCCCGCCCTGACCCGGACCGCCAACGACGCCGCGGCGCGGGCGGTCCGGGAGCACCCCGGCCGGTTCGCGGCGTTCGCGACGCTGCCCACGGCCGTCCCGGACGCGGCGGCCGACGAACTGCGGCGGTGTGTCAGCGAGCTGGGATTCGTGGGGACGATGATCATGGGTCGCACCGACGGCGAGTTCCTCGACGAGCCCCGGTTCGATCCCATCCTGCGCGCCGCCGACGCCCTGAACGTGCCGATCTACCTGCACCCCGCCCCGCCGCCGCTGGCCGTAGGCGAGGCCGACTACGGCCGCGGCCTCTCGCCGGTGGTGTCCTCGCAGTTCCGCCTGGCCGCGTGGGGCTGGCACCAGGAGACGGCCGTGCACTTCCTGCACCTGGTCCTGGCCGGCGTCCTCGACCGCTACCCGGGACTGCGGTTCGTCCTCGGGCACTGGGGCGAGTTCATCCCGTTCTACCTCGACCGGCTCGACGAGGCCATGCCCCGGCACCTGACCGGGCTGGACCGGACGTTCGCCGAGTACATGCGCGACAACGTCTTCATCACGCCGAGCGGCATGTTCAACCAGGCGCAGCTGCGGTACTGCGTCGAGACGGTCGGTGTGGACCGGATCATCGACGCGGTCGACTTCCCGATGCTCGGCAACGAGGGCGCGGTGGCGTTCCTGGCCGATTCGTACCTGTCGGAGCAGGACCAGGCGAAGATCGCGCACGGCAACGCCGACAAGCTGCTCGGCTTGTCGGGTTAGGGCTGGTGCAGGCCGAACTCGCCGCCTGGCAGAGCCGTACCGATTGACCTCCTCACTCCTGTTCCTCGTCCGACAACCGCCGTACCGACCACGCCGCGAGCAGCGTCGCCCCGGTCAGCGGCAGCCACAGCGCGGCCGAGCCGTGCGCGGCCAGGACCGTGATGACGGTCGGGGAGACGGCCAGCCCCACGCCGTTGGACAGCTGGAAGCGGGCCAGCGCGCGGCCCAGGACCGGAGCCGGGGCGATCGCCATCAGCAGCGGGCCGACGGCCCCGGCGTACATGATCTCGCCGATGGTGCAGAGCACTGATACGGCGGCGACCGCGGGGGCGGCCAGGCCGTGGCCGAGGCCGGACGCGAGCAGGAAACCCAGATAGGACACCGAGATCACCGCCCCGGCCGCGGCCAGCGCGACACTGCGCGGCCAGCGTCCCAGCCACACCGTCACCGGGACCTGGAGGGCGACCACGAGCGCGGTGTTGGTGACGAAGATCCCGGCGGCCCAGGCGGGGGAGGCGTGCAGCATCCGCACCACGATCAGCGGCAGCGCGATCTCCGGGACGTTGAGACAGAACACGTATATGACGTTGGCGGCCACCAGCCTGAGCATCGCCGGGGCGGGCGCGGCGCGGACGCCGGATCCCTTGACCGCCGCCGCCCGCGCCCGGATGTGGACCGTCCAGGCCAGCAGCGCCGAGACCAGGAAACTGGCCCCGGTGGCCGCGGCCAGCCACCGCATCGCGGTCGGCCCGCCGGCCAGGCAGGCGGTGGCGGCCAGCGCCCCCAGCCCCATGCCGCCGTTGCGGACCGAGCGGGCGGCGGCCGCCGCCGCGTCGCGCTCGCGGCCGGTCGCGATGGTGGCGATGAGCGCGGAGTGCGCGGTGGGCATGCTCTGGTTGCCGATCCCCAGGAACAGCGCGGCGGCGGTGAACCAGACGACGCTGCCCGCCGGGGCCGCCAGCAGCACCAGCGTGCCGAGCACCCGGACCAGCATCGAGGCGGCCACCACCGTGCTGCGCGCGCCGCGATCGAGCCACCGGCCGGTGAACGGGGCGGCGCAGAGCCCTGCGATGATGCCGACGGTCATGGCGGTACCGGAGACCGGGGCGGACAGGCGCAGGACGTCGATGCCGTAGAGCAGCAGGAAGGGGCGCAGCATGCCGTTGCCGAAGGAGTCGACGAGCAGCGCGACGGCGTAGCGGGGGCCGCCGGTGGCGCGCAGCAGTGCCCGCGCGCTGACGCGGGGGCGGGCAGCCTGCCCAATGGGTTCCTGGACTGCTTTGTCGGCGGGTGCCCGGACTGCTTCGTCGGCGGGTGCCCGGACGGTGTCCTGCGGCGCTCGCGGGGGCGCGCTCATGGTCATGGGTCAACGGTGGACAGCGCACGGCGGCCCGTCACGTGGATTGACGAAAGGCGTCAACCGGCGTGCCGCCCAGCGGCCCCACCAGCGACAATGGCCGGGTGGCCTTGCGCATCGACATCACCGGCCTGCCGCCCGAGCGGCTGCGGTTCGCCGTCTCGCCGCTGGCCGAACTGGCCGCGATGCTGCACGCGCTGGCGGGCACGGCGCATCACCCGCGCTTCGCGGCGTGGGCGGCCGGGGTGCGCGGGGCGCTGCGTCCGGAGCTGGCGGAGCGGTTGCAGGAGGCCGAGTTCCTGTGGCGCTCCTCGCGCGCGGACTTCCTGCTGCCGGCCCGGCCGAAGGGGAGCCTGAAGCAGGAGCTGGACGACGTCGACATGATCGACGACGAGCGGTATGTGCTCTCGGCCCTGGTCACCACCTGCGGCAGCAACCGCGTCCACTTCGGCGACGCCTCGCCGCTGACCGACGCCGGCGCGCGCGAGCGGGCCCTGGAGCAGGCCCAGGCGCGCGGGGCGGTGCAGGAGGCGTTCGCGGAGCGGCTGCTGGCCGATCCCGCGGTGGTGCGCCGCAGGGTGCGCGCGACGTTGGAGCAGTGCGGCGAGGCCTTCTTCGAGGCCGCGTGGGCCGACGTGGTCCCGCGCCTCGCGGCGGACGTGCAGGTCAAGACCAGCCTGCGGGAGCGCGAGGGGATCGGCCCGGCCCTGGCGTCGGTGTCGGCCGCGGTGGCACTCGCCGCCCGCGGCGACGGCCCCGAGTCGATCGTCGTGGACAAGCTCCAGGACAACGCGACCAGCGCCGGAACCGACGGCGTGACGCTCATCCCCACCGTCTTCGGCAGCCCGCACCTGGTCGCGGTCCACGCCCGCGGCTGGCGTCCGGTGATGCAGTACCCGGTCGCCGAACCGGGCGCCGCGGAGCCCGCGGTGTCGATGGACGTCATCGAACGGCGGCTGCAGGCGCTGGCGCACCCGGTACGGCTACGGCTGGCGCGAACACTGGCCCGGAGCCCGCACACCACGGGGGAGTTGGCCGGCGCCTGGGAGCTGACGGCGCCGGAGGTCTCGCGGCACCTGGCGGTGATGCGGAAGGCGGGGCTGCTCGTGGCCGAGCGCAGGGGGCGGTACGTGTACTACTCGCTGGACGCGTCCGCACTGACGGCGCTCGGTACGGATCTGTTGTCGGCGATGCTGCGGTAGGCGCTTCGCGGCCGAGCCCGGGTTCACGCGCCGGGGCCCTCCACCTGGCTGATGAGGCGTTTGAGCTGTGCGATCTCCGCGGCCAGCGCGGCGCGGCCGGCGTCGGTCAGCGTGATCCAGGTGCGCGGGCGCCGGCCCTCGTAGCCCTTCTCGACGCCGACGAGGTCGGCCTTCTCCAGGACGGTCAGGTGCTGGCTGAGGTTGCCCGCAGTGAGGTCCAGGGTGGTGCGCAGGAAGCCGAACTCGGCGCGGCGGGCCTGGTGCGCGACGGTGAGGATGCCGAGGCGGACGCGTTGGTGGACGACGTCGTCGAGGCCGGTGGCGGGGTGCGGGGGGTCGGTCGGGGACGTATCGGTCTGCGCGGCGTCGGCTGGCGCGGGCTGGTCGGTCACGGCGCCGTCGGCTCAACGGGCTCAACGGGCTCAACCTGTTCGGACCGGCCGACCCCGGAGGCGCGCGTCGTCTCAGGCCGCTGCGCCACCGCGAACCCGAGCGCACCGAGCAGCAGGAACGTCGTCGGCACCGCGAGCCCCGGCAACGCCGACCACGGCGACGTCACACCGAGCCCTCCACCGTCGACGGTGATCGGCACCACCTCGATCGCCAGATACACGACCGTGAACCCTAGCAGCGCCCGGTTCCGCTCGATCCACGACAGCACGAGCAGCGGCACCCCGACCGACACCCCACGCCCGGTGAGCCGCCCCAGAACACCGTCCACCCCACCGGAGGCCTGGAAGTGCAGCCCGAAGAAGTCCACCGACGCACCGGGCCCGGTCACCCCGCCGGTCCAGAACCGGGTCGGCGCCACCACCAGGACGATGACGAGCCCGGCGACGACATACGGCCGCACGACACTCCCCACACCTCGCCGCCGCGCACGCAGCACGTAGAAGAACCCTGTCGCGGCGTAGACGAGCACGAGCCCCACCGTCCAGTACACCGGCGACCCCTGCGTGACGTGCACGCACTGAACGCGAGCGTTGACCACCGCCGGACACCGGAAGATCTGTGCGCTGAACGTGAGCCGATCGACGACGATCCCACCCGCCAGCAGAAGACCAAGCAGGAGCAGGGGAAACCAGGTGCCGCGCTGCGCGGTGCGGACGCGGCGGGTCAGGGCACTGAGTCCGGCGAGGACTTCGCCGGGGTTGGGCGGCGAGGGGACTGAGGCTTCTGTCATGGAGTCAGCTTTGCATTACAAACTAGTCATGACAAGAGAGGAGTTTGTGATCATCGCCAGGCTGCGCTTTGCCCGCTCACCCCGACCAGCCCGTTCTCGTAGGCGATGATCACCAGCTGCACCCGATCCCGGGCATCCAGCTTCACCAGCAGCCGCGTCACGTAGGACTTGACCGTCGAGCCGCTGATTCCCATCGCCTCGGCGATCTCAGTGTTCGTCAGGCCGCGGGCGATGAGGGTCAGCGTCTCGAGTTCGCGGCCGGTGATCCCCAGGTGCCGGGCCTGGTCGGCCGGGGGCTGGCCGGCGCGGGTGCGGTGGGCGGTGAAGTGCTCGATCAGGCGGCGGGTGACCTTGGGGGCGATGAGGGCGTCGCCCGCGGCGGCCGTCAAGCGCCGCAGGCTCCAGACCTTCGTCCTGGCCGTGGTGGTCCTGCTGTCCACCGGAATGGCCGTCGTCACCCTCGGACTGCTCGCCGCCGTATCAGGCCCCTTCGACAAGGTCTACGCCGCGGCGCACGGCGCGCACATCGTCGCCGAATACGCCGACTCCAAGGCGAGCACGGCCCAGATCGCCCAGACAGCTCACGCCCCCGGCGTGGTCGGCTCGGCCGGACCGTATCCGGTCGCGTTCCTCCATCAGCCCACTGAGACCGGCACCCCATCGATCGGGCTGTCCGGGACGTTCACCCTCGTCGGCCGCGACCGCCCGGACACGGCGGTCGACACGCTGAACCTGGCCTCCGGACACTGGCCCACCGGCCTCGGCGAGATCGTCCTCAACCTCCCGCGGGGGAACGACCGCGGCACCGTGAAGCTGATCGACATCGACCACCACGTCGTCACCGCGGACGGCGTCGACCTGAAGGTCGTCGGCTACGCCAGGTCCGTCAGCGACTCCGCCGACGGCTGGGTCACCCCGGCGCAGGCCCAGGCGCTGGGCGCCCCCCAGACGCAGATGATGTACCGGTTCCGGCAGGCGGGATCGGATGCCTCCCTGCGGGCCGACATGGCGGCCGTCACCGCCGTCGTGCCGTCCGGATCGCTGATCGGGACGAGCTCCTACCTCACCATCAAGGCCCACCTGGCCACCGGTCCCGACACCTACGTACCGTTCCCGACCGCCTTCAGTGTCCTCGGTCTGGCCGTATCCGTCGTGATCGTCGGGACCGTCGTCAGCGGCGCCGTGGTCGCCGGCTACCGGCACATCGGGATTCTCAAAGCCCCGGGATTCACGTCGGGCCAGGTGACGTATGTCTACATCCTGATGGTCATGGTGTCGGCTGCCATCGGGTGTGTGCTCGGCACCGTCATCGGCTCGGCGTTCGGGTCCTCGATGGTCAGCCAGGCCTTCTACGGCATCTCCGGCAGCGACGTGCTCAGGGGGAGCGAAGCCCTTCCGGCGTGGGTGTGTCCGGCCGTGCTGCTCGGCATGCCGGCCCTGGTCGCGCTGTCCGCCCTCCTCCCCGCGACGAAGGCCCGGCGCCTGCCGGCCGCCGCGGTGATCAGCGCCGGCTCGGTACCGCAGACCGGACGCGGGTTGAGGATCCAGCGCGCGCTCGGCGGCTCGCGCCTGCCGCGTTCGGTGAGTCTGGGCCTGGGCTGGCCGTTCTCGCGGCCGGGGCGCACCGCGCTGACGCTGACGACCGTCGTGCTCGGCGTGACGACCGTGACGTTGGCGGTCGGCCTGGCGGCGACCGTCGTGAAGTACGACCGGACGACCACCGGCCAGGACAAGATCCAGGTGACGGTCACCGTGGACAACCCGGCCGCGCCGTGGCATCCGGTCGCCCCGGTGCACACCGACAGCGAGCTGTTCAGCTTGTTGCGGGCCCTGCCCGGGACCGCCCACGTCGCAGCCGACGCGCCGTTCCACACGCACTTGGCAGGCAGCACCGACGTCGTGGCCATGGACGTGGAGACCGGGGACACCGCGGCGCTGCACCCCGATCTGGTACGAGGACGCTGGATCGCGGGCCCCGGCGAGGTCGTCGTCGGGTCGGAGTTCTGGCACCAGCACCGACTGGCCCTGGGCCAGACCATCGTCCTGGGCTCCGGTGAAGGTCAGGTCTCTGAGAAGGTCGTCGGCGAGGAGTCCGGCGGCTGGGACGTCACGAGCACCGACTGGAACCGCTTCGTGGGCCTGCGTTCCACCCGCCGTGCCATGACCTTCTCCATAGGCCTGGCCAAAGGAACCGACCCGCACGCCTACGCCGCGATGGCCGCCGGCATCGACCCCGGTGTGCAGCCGGCGCTGAACGACGGCATCGACACCACCGAGAAGGTGATGATCAGGGTGATCTCGACGCTGACCGGCATGCTGATCGCGGTCTCGGCGCTGGGGGTGTTCAACGCGGTCGTCATGACCACCCGCGAGCGGCGCAAGGATGTCGGGGTCCTGAAATCGATCGGGATGACGCCGCGCCAGGTGATCGCGCTGGTGGTGACCGCGATGGCCGCGCTGGGCCTGCTCGGCGGCCTGATCGGGCTGCCCGCCGGGATGCTCGGGCACCGGATCGTGGTCCCGGCCACCGGTCACGGCTCGGGCCGCGACCTGCCCGCCTCGCTGCTGCACGGGTGGGCGTGGCCGACGGTGGTCGCGCTGGCGCTTTCCGGGGCGGCGATCGCCGCGGTCGGCGCGTTCCTGCCGTCCGTTCGCGCTTCGCGTTCGTCCGCCGCGGAGGTGTTGCGCACGGAATAGAGCCCGGACCCCGCATAGAGCCCGGATTCGGCATAGAGCCCGAACTCCGCGAGCGCCCTGACCGGCTCGACGCAGCTGTGCACGACGTCGATGGCGTCGGCCCGGGCTGCGCGGCCGGTCAGCATCCGTTGAGCACGCAGCGGTTTGGCGATCTGCTCCAACTGCGCGACGGCGTACTGGAAGCGGGCCTGGCGGCGGCGGATCTCGGCCCGGTCGTCGATCGGGGCGTCGAGGCAGGCGGTGAGGGCCGCGAGCGCTTCGGCCATGCGCCGTCGCAGGACGTCCGCGGTCCGGACCGGCAGCACGAACCAGGATGCTGCGATACCTGGCACCGCGCCGACCACGATCGCCTCCAGCCGGGTGGTCAGCAGCGATGTCGCGTTCTGCCCGAAGTAGCCGTAGAGCAAAGACAGGGCCGCGGTGACGCTCCCGGCCCAGAACGCGTAGCTGATCTCCCGCAGCCAGCTCGCCACGCCCAGCACGGCGAAGATGATGACGACCGACCAGCGGTCCGCCGGCGGGAAGGTGCCGGCGATCGCCGTCGCGACGACGGTTCCGGCGGTGGCGCCCGCGGTCCGCAGCACGCCCTTGTGCAGGACGTCGCCCCGGCCGCGTGCGCCGCTGCCCACGATGTAGGCGGTGAGCACGGCCCACGGCCAGTGGTCGTGGAAGGCCAGGTGGCCGACGGCGAAGGCGGTACCGAGGGCGACGGCCGTCTGGCAGGCCATGCGGGTGCCGGCCGGTATGCGCTTGGCGCCGGATGGGGCGATGAGGGGCCGTGGTGCCGGCGGATGCCTGCGTTGCTCGCGCATGCCCAACGCGGCGGCGCCCAGCTGGTACACCGCCACCCAGAACGCCGCGACCAGCGCGATGAGCGCGCACCACAGGTCGTCGGCGGCGGTGTGCGGGGGACCGCCCTGGCCTTGCGTGACCAGCAGTGTGATGAACGGCAGGGCCCCGACCGTCCCGGCCTTGGTGGCGCGCGGCCCGAAGCGCCGGATCCAGATCGCGGCGGCCATCGCGGCGGTGAAGGCGGCACCGCCGAGGAAGGGGTGCAGCTGGAGCAGAGAGCTGACTTCCGAAGCGGTCGCCGCCGATGCGGCCAGGACCGCCGCGCCGATCAGGCGGTCCCGGGGATCGGCGCCGCGCTGGACGCGGGCCAGCGTCATCGTCATCGCCACCGCGGTGATGACGATGTCCAGGTGCAGGTGCGCGCGGTGCTCGATCCAGATCGCCGAGCCGTACGCCGATAGGACCGCCGCCATCAAGACGGCCGCGGCGCGCAATTTAGTACTCAATGTGTACTACCCTGAAGAGTGGAATGCAGTACATGCTTGCGATTCAATCGCTCAGTGTCTTCGCAATAGTAAGTGATAGCGTAGTAATATGACAACCGCCCCGGACCAGCCGGACCTGCTTGAGGCCGCCACGGCGATCCGTCAGGGCACGCAGCGCCTGGCTCGCCGCGTCCGCACCGTCCGTTCCGCCGGCGCGCTGAGCACCAACAAGATCAGTGTGCTCAGTCACCTGGCACGACTCGGGCCGTCCACGCCCGGCGAGGTGGCGGCCCTGGACCGGCAGCAGCCGCAGTCGCTGACCCGGGTGTTCGCCGACCTGGAGCGGGACGGCCTGGTGGTCCGGTCCGCCGACGCCGGGGACCGCCGGCAGTCGATCATCGCCATCACCGACACCGGCCTGCGGGAGTTGCAGCGCGACGTCGCCGAACGCGACGCCTGGCTGGCCGGGGCGCTGGTCGGGCTGAGCGAGACCGAGCGTCAGGTGCTGGTGTTGGCCGCGGCGTTGATGGAGCAGATCGCGGACGGCTGAGGCAGGATGGTGCGGGTGAGCGAACCGAAGATCCGCGAAGCGACGATCGGTGACGTCCCCCGGATCGTGCACCTGATCGAATCGGCCTACCGCGGCGACTCCAGCCGCGCCGGCTGGACGACCGAGGCGGACCTGCTCGACGGCCGGCGCACCGACGAGGCCGACGTCACGGCCGCGGTGGCCGACGAGGACAGCCGGATGATCCTCGCCGAGGACGGCGCCGACCTGATCGCCTGCTGCCTGGTCCGGCACCGCGGCACGCACGCCTACTTCGGCATGTTCGCCGTCAGCCCGGCCGCGCAGGGCGGCGGCCTGGGCAAGCGGCTGCTGGCCGCGGCCGAGCGGCTGGCGCACGACGAGCTCGGCCTGGCCACCATGGAGATGACGGTCATCCGGCAGCGCGCCGACCTGATCGCCTGGTACGTCCGGCGCGGCTACACGCAGACCGGCCGGATGCAGCCGTTCCCCTACGGCGACATCCGGTTCGGCGAGCCTCGTCGGGACGATCTGGAATTCGAAGTGCTCGTCAAGGATTTGGCGGGCTGAGCGAGATCTGACGCGCTGAGGTCGAACCTGGGGGAGGACGGCGCGCCGCCGCCTACCGCCGCGGCTCGAAGCGCTCCACGCTCGGACCGTAGGTGAACTCCCGGGTCATCGCGATGAAGTCCTGAGGGAACCCGAGCTCGAAGGACGCGGCCTCGTCCAGCTTGGCCAGTGCTTCGGCCGGCAGTTCCACCTCGAGCGCGGCCACGGTGTCCGTCAGCTGCTCGATGGTGCGGGCGCCGATGATTGGGTGGATCCAACGGTGCCGCGCGCGGGTCCAGGCCACGGCGGCTTGCGAGGAGGAGACGCCGAGGTCGTCGGCGACGGTGTCCAGCACGGCGGCGACGCGCAGGTCGCGTTCGGAGAGCTTCTCGCGGGAGGTGCGCGAGCCCGCGGCCGCGCCCTCGCGGGTGAACTTGCCGGTGAGCACGCCCCGGGCCAGCGGCGCCCAGGCCGCGACCGACAGGCGCAGGGCCTCGGCCATCGGGAGCAGTTCGCGCTCGATGCCGCGCTCCAGCAGGCTGTAGTTGAGCTGCAGGCCCGCGAAGGGGGTCCAGCCGCGCAGCTCGGCCATGGTGTGGGCGCGGGCGGCGACCCAGGCCGGGGCGTCGGACAGGCCGATGTAGAGGACCTTGCCGGCGCGGACGAGGTCGTCCAGGGCCCGCATGGTCTCCTCCAGCGGCGTGTTCGGGTCCCAGATGTGGACCCAGAGCAGGTCGATGTAGTCGGTGTCCAGGCGGCGCAGGCTGTCCTCGACCGAGCGCCGCAGGTTCTTGCGGTGGTTGCCCGAGGCGTTGGGGTCGGCGCCGTCCATGGTCAGGGTGTACTTCGTGGCCAGCACGAAGCGCTCGCGGTCCGGCCCGAGCAGTTCCCCGACGATGCGCTCGCTGGAGCCGTCGGTGTAGCGGTTCGCGGTGTCTATGACGTTGCCGCCGGCCTCGGCGTAGGCGGTGAAGATCTTCCGGCAGTCCTCGACGGAGACGCCCCAGCCCCAGTCCTCGCCGAACCCCATGGTGCCGAGGAAGGCCTCTGATACCCGCAGGCCGGTGTTCCCGAAGGTCGTGTATCGCATGGCACGAGCATACATACTGTCTAGACACATCGTCTAGACAGTATGTCCAGGCGCCGTGTCTCGCTACCATGGCCGCCATGGCACAGGAGGAGGCGATCCCGGCACGCCGGGCAGCAGCAAGTCGGGCGGCCCGCGACGACCGGGAGGTGCGCGAGGCCATCCTCACCGCGACGCGCCGCCTACTGGACGAGCGCCGCTTCGACGAGCTCAGCGTGGCCGACATCCTGGCCGCCGCGGGCGTGGCGCGGGGGAGCTTCTACTTCTACTTCGCCGGCAAGCACCAGGTGCTCGCCGAGCTGACCCGGCGCGCCGTGGCCCGCGGCCAGACCGCCGCCGAACCCTGGCTGGCCGCCACCGACGACCCGCGCGAGACCATCCGGCACGGCATCAGCGAGGGCGCGAAGCTGTGGCGCGCCGAGGCCCCGGTGCTGCGGGCGGTGGTCGAGAACTGGCGCAGCGATCCGGAGCTCGGCGAGCTGTGGCTGAGTCTCATGGCCGGCTTCACCGGCGCGACCGCCGAGCGGATCGCTGCGGATCAGGGTGCTGGTGCTGGTGCTGGTGCCGGTGCCGACACCTCTGCCGGCGTCGACACCGAACACCTGGCCGCCGCTCTGACGTGGCTGGGCGAGCGTCTGTACTACCTCGCGGCGATCGGGGTCGAGCCGTTCGCCGACGAGGAGGCACTGGTGGACGTACTCACCCACATCTGGATGAGCGTTCTGCACCCGACCGGTCATCGTTAACCTTCCATCGGGGGTGGTGGGGATGTTCTATAGCGCCTGGACCAACCCCGAGATCGGCATCATCGCCCCGGCGGCGGCCGGGTGCTGCCGAGCGCCTACGGTAAGAACGACGAGAGCCGCCCCGTGAGCGTGCCGCCGTTCCGGGGGGCTGCGGCCGCTCAGCGACGACGACCAGGTTGTCGACGGGTCCTGATCGGCTGGCATCGTCTAGCGGGGAGTCGCGTCGCGCCTTTCCTCGGCCAGGTCCATCGCCAGCTGGATGGTCTCGGTCTCGATCCGGAAGACCGGGGCGCATCCGCGGCTCTGCAAACCGTTCATCTGCTCGGTCCGGTGTTCGGAGGTGTCCTCTTGGGGGAGAAACGGCCCTTCCACTGCCAAGCTCTCCCCGTCTTGCCTGATGCCGCAGTAGTAGACGAAATCGGTGCGGCCGTCCGTGCGCCGGGCCGCGAGGCCGGTGCGTTCGTCCTCGTCGGTGAGCCTGGCCAGGGCGTCCGGGTCGCCGTCGGCGGCAGCGAGCCGGCGCAGCGCGGCGTTGGCCTCAGTGTGGTCATCGAGGTCTGATTCGCAGTCCAGGGCCCGCTCGTACAGCTGTTGTGCGCCGCGCAGGTCACCGAGGAAGACCATGACCTCGGCCAGGGTGAGCGCGTCGAGATAGCGCTGTTCCGGAGCGGCGCGGTCGAGCGCCCGGTGGAACGTCGCCCTGGTGCCGGCCACGTCGTCGTGGACCGACTGCCAGATCCCGTAGTTCAGGAACGCCTCGCGGGCGTAGCGGTCGTCGTCGGAGTCCATCAGTACCCGGAATGCCGCGCCGGCTTGCTCCCACAGCTCGTCGTCGGGGGTGTCCGCCCGCCGAAACGACATCTGGGCAGTCATCGCGCATCAGTGCGCAGCGCCGAAATCCCCTTGCGAAGGCCCCCGCGCTCCGATCAGGATCGCGCCATGACAACCTCCGCACCCGACGGGCGCGCCGGCATCGATGCGGCTTTGGTCAAGCGCCTGCTCACGGCGCAGTTCCCACAGTGGGCGCAGCTGCCGGTGACGCCGGTGGAGGTCGACGGCTGGGACAACCGCACCTACCGGCTGGGCACCGACATGACCGTGCGCCTGCCGACCGCCGCCGGGTACGTCGCCGGCGTCGCGAAGGAGAACGAGTGGCTGCCGCGGCTCGCCCCGCAGCTGCCGCTGCCGATCCCCGAGGTGATGGGGGTCGGGGAGCCGGGGGAGGGCTACCCGCATCCGTGGTCAGTCCGGGGCTGGCTGCCGGGAACCACCCTCGACATCGGGGAACTGGCTGATCCGGAGCGCTTCGCCACCGATCTGGCCGCGTTCCTGCACGCGCTTCAGGCTGCTGACACCACCGGCGGCCCGATCGGCGGGGAGCACAGCTTCTACCGGGGCACCTCGCCGGCGTACTACGACGCCGAGACCCGCAGCTGCCTGGCCGAGCTGGAAGGCCGCATCGACACCCGCCGCGCCGCAGAGGTCTGGGAAGCGGCGCTGAAGGCCGAGTGGGACGGCGATCCGGTCTGGTTCCACGGCGACATCGCCACCGGCAACCTGCTCATCGACGGCGGACGGCTGGCCGCCGTGATCGACTTCGGCACCAGCGGCGTCGGCGACCCGGCCTGCGACCTGGCCATCACCTGGGTGACGCTGACCGGCTCGGTCCGGGAGACGTTCCGCGCCGCGGTCGCACAGGATCCGGCCACCTGGGCCCGCGGCCGGGGCTGGGCGCTGTGGAAGGCGATGCTCCAGCTCAGCGGCCGGTCGCACACCGACCCCGCGCTGGCCCCGGAGTTCGAACGGGTCATCGGCGACATCCTCGACGACCACGACCGGCACGGCTGAGCCGCTTGCGCACATTTTCCGGATTCCGGTAGGGAAGGTCCAGGACTGGACACACACAGTCCCGGACCGCATGTCATTCCCGTAGACCACAGACCGGAGTCGCGATGACCGCCCTGCCCCGCTCAACGCCCACGTCGCAGGCCACTGACGCGCACGGCATCGTCGCCTTCCTCGACGCCGTCGACGGCGTGGCCGGCATCGAGCCGCACAGCGTCATGCTGCTGCGCCACGGCCACGTCATCGCAGAGGGCTGGTGGTCGCCCTACAGCGCGCCGGGGCTGCACCAGCTCTACTCGCTGAGTAAGATCTTCACCTCCACCGCCGCCGGACTGGCCCGCGCTGAGAAGCTCCTGGACTTCGATGCCACGGTCCTGTCCTACTTCCCGGAGCTGGACGCCGAGGTCACCGACCCGGCCAGCCGGTCGATCCTGGTCCGGCACATCGCGACCATGTCGGCCGGGCACACCACCGAACAGTGGAACCGGGCCCTGGCCATAGACCACACCGAGCCGGCGCGGGGCTTCCTGCTCGACCCGCCGGACGGCACCCCCGGCGTCACCTTCGCCTACAGCCAGTCGACCACGTACGTGCTCGGCGCGATCATCCAGCGAGTCACCGGATGCACGCTGACGGAGTACCTGCGCCCCCGGCTGTTCGAACCGCTGGGCATCGACGGGATCGATGAGATGTTCTGGCTGCAACACCCGCCCGGCCGCGACATCGGCTTCGCCGGCCTGCACGCCACCACCGAGGCCGTGGCGCGGCTCGGCCAGTTGTATCTGCAAGGCGGTGTCTGGGAGGGGCGGCAGCTGCTGGCGCCGGAGTGGGTCGCCGAAGCCACCGTGACGCAGGTGGCCAACGGTAACTGGGGCGGCCCGGAATCGGATTGGGCGCAGGGCTACGGCTACCAGTTCTGGATGTCCCGGCACGGCTACCGCGGCGACGGCGCGTACGGACAGCTGTGCGTCGTCCTGCCCGAACACGACGCGGTGCTCGCCATGACCGGCGAAGCCGAGGACATGCAAGCCGTCCTCGACGCGGCGTGGACACACCTCCTGCCCGCCTTCGACCGCGAGGCCTCACCGGCGGCCGACGAAGCGCTGGCGCACCGCCTGACCGACCTTCAGCTCCCGTTCCCCGCCGGCGACGAGGCCCCCGAGGCCGAGTTCACCGCCGGCACATCAGTGCTCCGCAAGCTGGAACGCATCAGCCTCACGCCCCACACCCTGACTCTGCGCGAAGAAGACGGCACCACCACACTGCCCCTCACTCTCGGCTCCTGGCCCCCGCCGACCGGCCACCTGACGGCGCGCGCCGCCCGCACCGGCGCCGACACGGTGACGGTGCACCTGCAGTTCACGCAGACCCCGCACAAGCTGCGCATCACCTGCGATCTGCGCACCGGCACCTTCGATGCCCAGTGGCGCACCGTGCCGCTGATGGCCCGGTCGGTGAGCTCGCTGGCCTCCGTCGCCGATCCCGGGCGCCGGGGGAGTGAGTGGCCGGGGCGGCGGAGCTGACGCCGGGATTTCGAACCCTTGCATTGATTCGGCGGCTGCCGGTGCTCTTTGGGGATGGAAGCACACCGCCGAGGGGGGATCGATGCGAGCGGACAAGGACGGCCACGACGCCGAGTTCCACGATTTCATGGTCGGCCGCTGGCCGTCGCTGGTCCGGTTCGCCTACGGCCTGACCGGCGACCACGGCCACGCCGAAGACCTGGCGCAGGCCGCGCTGGCCAAGGCGCTCGTGGCGTGGCCGCGGGTCCGCCGCGCGGACGATCCGGACGCCTATGTCCGCAGGATCCTGATCAACCTCAATCTCCGGCGGTTCCGCAAACGCCGCGTCGCGGAGAACCTCGGCGGCGACGTGCCGGAAGCGGCCACCGGCGACAGCACAGACCGACTCGACCAGCGCGCGACCCTGATCCCGGCCCTGATGGAGCTGCCGCCGGGTCAGCGCGCGGTGGTCATCCTGCGGTACTGGGACGGCCTGACCGAGACCCAGGCCGCCGCGATCCTGGGCTGCTCGGTCGGCAACGTGCGCAGCCAGGCATCCCGCGCGCTGGCCCGCCTCCGCACCGACCCGCGTCTGCACGATTGGAGCGCGTCATGACCGACGACGAACTGGCCTTGCGGCGGCACCTCGACGAGGAACTGAACCGGCTCCAGCCCCGCCCGGTCCCCACAGAGGCGGTCTACGGCCGCGCGCGGGCTATCCGGCACACGCGGCGCGTGTGGGCTGCCGGGGCGTTGGCGGTCGCGGCGGTGCTGGGGACGAGCCTGCCGGTCCTGGGCTCGATGGGGTTGCGGCACAGTGCCGCCGGCGGGCCCGGGGTCACGGTGAATGCGCCGCACGTTGACTCGAAGGGGCGCTACGTGTTCTCCGGGAGCGCGGCAGGCAAACGCTGGACTGTCACCGCCCCTCCCGGTGAATGCCCCTCCGGAGTGGACTCCACTGTGGTGTGCGCCGGGAGTCCTGGGCCTGATCCCGCAGACTTCTCCTTTACGGCGTCTGCTGGGTCTCCGACGGTCTACACAGTGTTCTTCGGCGCGAAGACCACCCGGGTCGACATGGCTTTCAGCGACGGTGAAGAGGTGGTGCTGCTGCCGGGGGTCCTGTCAGGTAGGCAGGTGGCCATGGTGGAGGTGCCGCCGCAGCTCGGGATCGCCCGTGTCGAAGCCTATGCGGCGGACGGGAGCCCTCTCGCGTACTCCATACCGTTCCAGGCCAACGGTATGGCCCACTTCGCCACGTGGTACCAGCCGGGCCAGACGCCGACACAGGCGGAGGCCTCCGGGACGATCACCGGCACCACCCAGTCGGGCACGTACGCGTCCGTCGAGGTCCGGATCGGACCGTTCGGGGTCTGCTACACCGTCGCGCAGCCTCCCGCAGCCGGCTCGGTGCCCACGACGAATTGCCGACGGCTGTCCGCGTCGGAGTCCGATGGTGTGCCTCCCCGTGCCTTCGAATGGGTGGCGCTCGGCGGACAGGTGGACAACCGGGTCGACCACGTCGACTTCGCGCTGAACACGGGCACGATCCATGTGAAGGCCGTGCGCATCGGCGGCTACTCCTTTGCGGTGGGCTTCACGAACTACGGCTTCGAGGCGCTTGGCCGGACCGAATACGACGCCTCCGGCCACGCCATCTCCACCGGGCAGACGTCGGCCAAGCCCTGAGGCCGGCGCACGACATCGGCCCGGATCGAGGCTCACGAAGAGCACGGTCGTCCGGGCCGATGTCGGCTCCCCCCGGCTACTCAGCTAGCCGTACACACCGGCGTCGGCGCCGGATTACTCCCGCTGTAGCTAGCCTGGAACCCGAACGACGTACTCGCCCCCGCCGCCACAGCCGCATCCGAGCTCACCGCCGTGAAGGTCTCGCCCTGCCCGCTGTGCGCCTCGGTCGCGTTCCACGCGTTCGTGACCTGCTGGCTGCCCGGCCACGTCCACCCGACCTGCCAGCTGTGCGTGGCGGCGGTGCCGGTGTTGGTCACCGTGACGGTGGCGGTGAAGCCATTGTTCCACTGGTTCGTCACCGTGTAGGCGGCGGTGCAGCCGGAGTTGCTGCCCGTGCCCTGCGTCGTCGCGGTCGCCGCGGCCGAGACCGGGGAGAGGTTGCCTGCGGCGTTGAACGCCTTGACCGTGTACGTGTAGGCGGTCGAGGGGCTCAGGCCGGTGTCGGTGAACGTCGTGCCGGCGGTCGTCCCGGCCAGTGTGCCGCCCCGGTACACGTCGTAGCCGGTGACGCCGACGTTGTCGGTCGACGCCGTCCAGGACAGCGACACCGAGGTGGACGTCGTCGATGTCGCCGCCAGGTTGGCCGGGGCCGTCGGCGGCGTGGTGTCCCCTCCGCCGCCGCCTCCGCCGGCGAAGCCCGGGGCCTTGATCGAGGTCAGATACCCGTCCTTGACGGTGTTGACCGTGCTCCAGTCGTCATCCAGGATGCCGCCGGTGTCGCCGGAGTCGGGGTTCCAGGACCAGAAGGTCCATTGGTAGGAGTCGGCGCCGTAGGTACTGGTGGGCCTCAGATACGACACCAGGGCCTTGAGCCAGACCTGGTCTGTGGTGGAGGCCAGGGTGGTGCCAAACTCGCCGACCCACACCGGTGCGGTGTTCGAGTCGAACAGGTAGCCCCAGTTCTTGTCCCAGATCCCCGGCATGTTCGAGGGGAAGGTGGGGTCGGTGAACCAGGGCTGGCTGGCCACGCTGGTGGCGTAGTCGTGCGCCGAGTACACCAGCTGGTTCGGGACGTTCAGCTGGACCGGGTAGGTCTTGGCGCCCTGCAGGTTGCCGCCCCACCAGTAGGAGCTGCCGTTGTAGGTCTGCACGCCCTCGACGAAGATCAGCAGGTGCGGGTTCGCCGCCAGCACGGCGTTGCCGGCGCGCTCGGCGGCCAGCCGCCAGTCGATCGAGACGTCCCCGCAGCCCCAGCACGCCGGGTCGTGCGGCTCGTTGTGCAGGTCGATGCCGACCACCGCCGGGTTGCCCTGGTACCGGGTGGCCAGTGCCGTCAGGTCGGTGATCCAGGTCGACTCCGGGACCGTGGAGGTGTACCACAGCGCCGACTGTCCGCTGGAGTCGGGACGGTGCCGGTCCAGGATCACCTTCAGACCGATGGAGCCGGCGTAGTCCACGATCTTGTCCATCACCTGCAGCGAGGTCAGGCCCTGCAGGTCGGTGTTCATCTGGTAGAAGTTGATGCTGTTGGGCATGGTGCCGGGCTTGAAGATGTCGTCGCTGTACGGCAGCCGGATCGTGTTGTAGCCCAGCGATTTCATCTGGTCCATCATCGACTTGTAGTCCCGGGACCACAGGCCGTGCACGACGTAGTTGCTCGTCTCGAAGCCGAACCAGTTGACGCCGGCGATGCGGACCGGCTGGTTGTTCGAGTCCAGGATTTCGCGGCCGCTGGTGTGCCAGTAGCCGGCGCCGGCAGCCGCGAACGGTTTGGCGCCCGCGCTCGCACTCGTAGCCGCGCCCACGGCCGTCGCCGGCTGCGCGAGCGCCGCGGCGATGACCATGAACAGTGCCGAGAGCAGAGCTCCGGCCGCTCGCCGTGCGGACAGACATCGAAGGCTGGTTCGGCGCATGGTGACTCCCGTCTGCGTGGACCGTCGCGGTGAAGCTACTCGGCGGCAGCCCCGGCGCGCGCGACGCAGCGTCCTGACGTCGGGAACTGGCGCGTCAGATATGAAAGTTTCATCCGTCCCCGCCGCCGGGCCGCCCGAAGTGTTGACGGGCCAGGCAGCCGGGCTTAGGCTCCCACAGCATCTCATATATGAGATCTGACAAACCTTCTGGAGCCGCGATGCCTGATCTGGCCCTGTCGTCCCCCACGGGATCCCCGCCCGGCGCCCTGCCGTCCCGCACCGAGGCGGTGCTGGAGGCGATCAAGCGCGCGATCCTGACCGGCGAGCTCAAGCCCGGCCAGCCGCTGGTGGAGACCGAGCTGGCGGCCAAGCTCGGGGTGTCCAAGACCCCGGTGCGCGAGGCGCTCAAGACGCTGGCCGGGACCGGGCTGGTGACGATGAGTCCTTATAAGGGCGGCGGTACGGGAGATGGACCGTGCCCACGCGCGCTGCATCTACGACATGCGCCTTCTGTTGGAGCCGGTCGCGGCCGGGCGGACCGTCACGGCCCGGGGCGACTGGTCGGCGGCCCGGCGCGCGCTGGAGGCCGCCGACCGGTCGGCCGATGCCGCCGAGCGCTCGTTGGCCAACCGGGTGTTCCACCGCGAGATGTACCTCGGATGCGGCAATCCGTTGCTGGTACGGACATTGGACGACCTGCGGGACCAGACGGCTCTGGTCTCCGCCGCCGCGTGGGCCCAGCGGCCGTCGTGGGAACGGGAAGCCGGGGAGCACCGGGCGATCCTGGCGGCGGCCGTGCGCGGGAAGGCCGAGGAAGTCAGGGACCTGATGCGCAGCCACATCAGCTCGTTCGTGGCGCGCAACTTCCCCGAGGACGAAGCGTGAGCCGGGGCCGGCCCGGGGAGACGGAGCAGATATCCATGACCACCGCATCCGAAGCGGCTACGTCGGCTACGTCGGCTACGTCGGCTACGTCCGCCACGTCCGCCACGTCCGCCACGTCGGCCACGTCGGCTACGCCGCTGACCGCTCTGCGGGCCCGGCTGGCGACGGTGGTGGCGATCCCGGCCACCCCCTTCACCCCCGACGGCGGCGTCGACTGGCCCGGGCACGCCGCGCTGATCCGCCGCCTGGTCCACCACGGCGTCCAGGCCGTGACGCCCAACGGCAACACCGGCGAGTTCTACACCCTCAACGAGCCCGAGAAGCGCCGGGCGGTGGAATCCACGGTCCAGGCCGTGGACGGCCGGGCCGAGGTGGTGGCCGGCGTCGGCCTGGACATCGCCAGCGCCGTCGACGCCGCCCGGCACGCGGCCGGCGTCGGTGCCAGCGCCCTGATGATCCACCAGCCGGTGCACCCCTATCGCTCCGCCGAGGGCTGGATCGAGTACCACCGCGTCATCGCCGACGCGGTGCCCGAGCTCGGCGTCATCCTCTACGTCCGCGACGAACGCGTGGCCGGGGAACACATAGCCACGCTGGCCCGGCACAGTCCGAACGTGATCGGCGTGAAGTACGCCGTCCCGGACCCGGTACGCTTCGCCTCGGTGGCGCGCGACGCCGGGCTGGAGGCCTTCGCCTGGATCGCCGGGCTCGCCGAGCTGTCCGCGCCGGGCTACTGGGCCGTCGGCGCGACCGGGTTCACCTCCGGGCTGGTCAACGTCGCGCCCCGGCTGTCCGCGGCGATGCTGGACGCGCTGCGCGGCGGCGACTTCGCCAAGTCGATGCTGCTGTGGGAGACGGTCCGGGAGTTCGAGGAGCTGCGGGCCGCCGACGCCAGCGCCGACAACGTCAGCGTGGTGAAGGAGGCGCTGGCCCAGCTCGGGTTCATCGGCCGCGACGTGCGTCCGCCGTCCCGGGCGCTGCCGCAGAACGTGCGGGACCGGATCGCCGCCGTGCTCGACCAGTGGCGGAGCGGGGGATGGCTGTGACCGGTTCTCCTGACCGAGCTCCATACGAGGCCGGAAACCCTTCAGGCGCCTCGGATCGGCTGCGCAGCGCGGCTTGGTTCGGCCAGGGCGCGACCGGCGGCCACCTGCGCGCCTTCAGCCACCGCTCCCGCATGCGCCAGCTCGGCTACCTGCCGGAGGAGCACCTGGGCAAGCCGGTCATCGCGATCCTGAACACCTGGTCGGACATCAACCCCTGCCACATGCACCTGCGCGAGCGCGCCGAGCAGGTCAAACGCGGGGTGTGGCAGGCCGGCGGGTTCCCGCTGGAGTTCCCGGTGTCCACGCTGTCCGAAACGTTCCAGAAGCCAACCCCGATGCTCTACCGCAACCTGCTGGCGATGGAGACCGAGGAGTTGCTGCGCTCCTACCCAGTGGACGGCGCGGTGCTGATGGGAGGCTGCGACAAGACCACACCGGCGTTGCTCATGGGCGCGGCCAGCGCTGGGATCCCGGCCTTGTTCGTCCCCGCCGGACCGATGCTGCGCGGCCATCATCGGGGCAAGACGCTCGGCAGCGGCACCGACCTGTTCGGGTACTTCGACGAGTACCGCGCCGGGCGGGTGGGGGAGTGCGAGATGGCCGAGGTCGAGTGCGGCCTGGCCCGCTCGCCCGGGCACTGCATGACGATGGGCACGGCCTCGACCATGACCGCCTGCGCCGAGGCGCTGGGCATGACCCTGCCCGGCGCGTCCTCCATCCCGGCCGTCGATTCCGCGCACCACCGGATGGCCGCGGCCTCCGGCATGCGCGCGGTGGCGATCGCGCTGGAAGGGATCACGCCGCAGCAGATCATGACCCGCGAGGCGTTCGAAGACGCGGCGGCCACTGTGCTCGCCCTCAGCGGCTCCACCAACGCCCTGATCCACCTGATCGCGATGGCCGGGCGGCTCGGCGTGGAGCTAGGTCTGGACGACTTCGACGCCATCGGGGAGCGGGTCCCGGTCCTGGCCGACGTCCGTCCGGTCGGACGGTTCCTGATGGAGGACTTCTACTACGCCGGCGGTCTCAGGGCTCTGCTGCGCCAGCTGGCCGAGGTCCCCGGGGCGTTGCACCCGGACCGGCCGACCGTCGCCGGGAGCCCGTTCGGCACGTACTACGCCGAGAGCCAGACCCACGACCCCGAGGTGATCCGCACGCCGCGGAACCCGGTCGCCGAGCACGGCGGCGTCGCTGTCCTGCGCGGCAACCTGGCCCCGGACGGCGCGGTCATCAAGCACGTGGCCGCCGAGCCGCGCCTGCTCACGCACAGCGGACCGGCCGTCGTCTTCGACTCCTACCCCGACCTGCAGGCCCGCATCGACGATCCGGCGCTGGGCGTCACCGAGGACACGGTCCTGGTGCTGCGCGGCGCCGGTCCCCTCGGCGGGCCCGGCATGCCGGAGTACGGGATGCTGCCGATTCCCGCCTACCTGCTCAAGAAGGGCGTGAAGGATCTGGTCCGGATCTCCGACGCGCGGATGAGCGGCACCAGCTATGGGACCTGTGTCCTGCACGTCGCACCGGAGTCGCACGCCGGCGGGCCGCTGGCGCTGGTGCGCACCGGGGACGTGATCACCCTCGACGTCCCGGCCCGTACGCTGCGCCTGGAGGTCGACGACGCCGAGCTCGAACGGCGCCGCGCGGCCTGGGAGCCGCCGGCGCCACGGTTCGAACGCGGCTACGGCTCGCTGTACGCCGAGCACATCACGCAGGCGAATCAGGGCTGCGATTTCGACTTTCTGGCCCGGCCCGGTGTGAACCCGGCGCCGGATCCGCACTGACGATCCACCGCAAGGCAACGAAGCAGGACGCAACACTTCAAGGCAACGAAGCAGGACGTACCACTTCACGGCCACCGTCGCGGCCCGAATCCGCCCGCCGGTCTCCGCATCACCGCTCCCGCATCACCGTTCCCGCATCACCGCCCCCGCCGCACCTCAGCGGCGCCGGCTCCGCACTCTCACCAAGCGAAGGACACCCCTATGTCCGTGCGCAATACAGCCATGTCCCGGCGCAGCCTGCTCAGCTCGCTGGCCGCCGGCGCCGCCACCGCGCCCCTGCTCTCCGCGTGCGGCGCACCGGGATCGTCGAGCTCTGCCAAGGCCGCGCCGCCGAGCACGCTGGCCACCGTGCCGTCCAAGCCGGTGGCGCTGAACATCCTGGACGTGGCCGGGAACCTGCAGCTGACCCAGCCGATCCTGGACGCCTTCAAGGCCCAGCACCCGCAGATCGTCTCCGGCATCACCACCAGCACCGGCACCGCGCCGGAGCTGGCGCCGAAGGTGCAGGCGCAGCAGCAGGGCGGGAACGTGCAGATCGACCTGGTGCTCACCGGCACCGACGGCCTGGCCGCCGGGATCGAGAAGCAGCTCTGGTACGACCTCAAGCCCTACTACGACACCTTCTTCCCGAACCTGATGGCGAACTACCAGCCCGCCGCCGCCTCCATGGCCGCGCTCGCGCAGGACCAGGGCATCGAACTGGTGGTCACCCCCTCCGGGCCGCTGCTGGAGTACGACCCCGGCAAGGTCGCGGCGCCCCCGACCACGCCGGACGCGCTGCTGGCCTGGGCCCAGGCGCACCCCGGCAAGTTCCAGTACGCCCAGCCCCGCAACTCCGGCCCCGGCCGCACGTTCCTCATGGGCCTGCCGTACCTGCTCGGCGACTCCGACCCCAGCGATCCGACCAACGGCTGGGCCAAGACCTGGGACTACCTGGCGTAGCTGGGCAAGTACGTCGAGAGCTACCCGACGAAGACCTCCGCGACGATGACCGGCATCGCGCAGGGCACCGTCTGGATCATCGCCTCCACGGCCGGCTGGTACATCAACCCGCGGGCCACCGGCACCGTCCCGGCCGGCGTCAAGGTCGCCAAGTTCGACAACCTGACCTGGGTCAGCGACGCGCAGTACGGCGTGATCCCCAAGGGGATCCCGGCCGACCACCTCACCGCGGTGCTGCGGCTGCTGGCCTTCGCCCTGACCCCGGATCAGCAGGCTGCGACGTACGACCAGGGCTACTTCTACCCCGGCCCCGCGGTGAAGGGCGTGACCCTCTCCCAGGCGCCGGCCGCCTCGCAGCAGGTCGTCCAGAAATACGGCGACCCCGACTTCGACGCCTGGACCTCCTCCGGTCCGATCCGCAACTCGCTGCCCGCCCAGGCCCAGGTCACCGCGTTCGACTTGTGGGACAAGAAGATCGGCGCGGCGAAGTGACGATGACCGCCGCGCCCTCCCCCTCCCCGCAGGCCTCGCCCCCGCGCCGGCCCGCCTCCCAACTCGGCCGGCTGAGCCTGCGGGGCGTCAGCCGGGCCTACGGGACCCACACCGCCTTGCACCCGCTGGACCTGGACATCACCGGCGGGGAGTTCATCGCTCTGCTCGGGCCCTCGGGCTGCGGCAAGACCACGGCGCTGAACTGCCTGGCCGGGCTGCTGCCGCTGACCGCCGGCGAGATCGAGCTCGACGGCCGCCGCGTGGACACGCTGCCGCCGGAGAAGCGCGGGTTCGGCATGGTGTTCCAGAACTACGCGCTGTTCCCGCACCTGACCGTGCGCGCGAACGTCGCCTTCGGCCTGAAGATGCGTGGCGTGGCCAAGGCCGAGACCGAACGGCGCGTCGCCGACGTGCTGAGCCTGGTCCGGCTCACCGAGCACGCCGCCAAACACCCGGCGCAGCTGTCCGGCGGCCAGCAGCAGCGGGTCGCCATCGCCCGCGCCATCGTGACCGAACCGGCCCTGGTGCTGATGGACGAGCCGCTGTCGAACCTGGACGCGGCCCTGCGCCTGGCGATGCGCGGCGAGATCCGGCGCATCCACCAGGACTTCGGACTGACCACGGTCTACGTCACGCACGACCAGGAGGAAGCGCTGTCGCTGGCCGACCGGCTGGTGGTGCTGCACGACGGCCGGGTCAGCCAGATCGGCACGCCCGCCGAGCTCTACGAACACCCCGCCGATCCGCACGTCGCGGCGTTCATGGGCTATCGCAACCTGCTGCCGCTCGCGGTGACCTCGGCCGATCGCACGACGGCGCTCGCCGAGGGCGACGGGCTGCGGATCGTCGGGACCCCGGCCGGCACTCCCGCCAACGCCCGCGCCGGCATCCCCGCCGGTACCTCTGCCGGCGAACCGTTGTCGGCCGGGCAGCCGGTGCTGGTCGCGATCCGCCCGGAGGACCTGCGGGTCGCCGCCGAGGGTGAGACCGCGATCGGCGAGGCGGTCGCGGAGATCGTCGAGTACCACGGCCGGGTGCTGCACGTGATGGTGTGGCGCAGGACGCCGAGGACCCAGGCCGGATCGGTCGCGCCGCCGCGCAGGGCCCGCAGTGCCGCCGTGGGATTGCGGAACGCGCGGTCCGCGATCCACCTGCGCAGGACGCGTCCGCGCGGTGCCTTGGCGCACGCGATGTCGAGGACGTCCTGGCCGACCTCGTCGCGCTGCATGATGGCGAACGGGATGGTCGTCTGCTCCGTCCGCTCCAACAGCCGGTGCAGGATCGAGTCGGGAGTGGCCTCGTTGGCCGCCAGGTTCTCGCGCTGCGGGACGGTGCCGCGAGCCAGGACGTACTCCACCAGCGCGCGGCATAACGGGGCCTCTTCGGTGAGCTCCGTGATGGTGCGCTTCATGTTCCGGGTGAGCAGGGCCTTTTCCGCGACCTCGGGCGGTGCTGTCGCGAGCAGGATGTTGGCGGCGTCCAGCCGGGTGTAGAGGTGCGCGCCGACGTGGCCGGGGGTCCAGCGGTCGTGGGCCGCGCCGGGATCGGCGAGCAGGTCGACGAGGGTGCCCGAGTACTGGTTTACCTTGCTGACGGCTTGCGCCCAGCGTCTCGGATCATCCGCCAACCGCTCGGTGGCGTAGTGCTCTATAAGGGCTCGTATATCGTCCGCCGCCCGCCGTTCTCCCGGCCGCGTGGCCTCCGAGACCTCGCTGACGGCGAGCAACGCGGTGAGGCCGGCCGGGCGCGTGTGCTCCAGGACCTCGGTGGCCGACATGGTTCCGGCGCGCAGCGCGTACAGGGCCGTCTCCCGTATTCGCTCCAGTCCGTTGGAGACAGGATACTGACAGCTGTCGACGATCTCGCGGTACATATCGACGGACACCGGCTTCGTGCTGCCGTCCGGCGAGGCGTCGAACGTCTCGCGCAGCGCGTATCTGAACGGCAATCCGTCGAAGCGCCGGAACCCCAGAAAGGTGAAGTCGCCACCCCGGCCGGCCCACAACGCGCGATGCTTCTTCGCCTCCTTCTTCAGGCCGTGGTCCGCCAAGGTCGTGATGACGCTCGCCGCCTCAGCCGCGTCGAGCTGATCGGCGTACGGCATCAGGGCCAGGACCAGGTCCGGGTCATCGGCAGCCGCCAGCAGGTGAAGCAGATCCTTGTCGAGCCTCCCGCCGGAGCCGGCCGCCACGGCATCCAGCAGCATCCGCTTGACCCGCCGCGGGATGACGGTGCGACGGTCGGGCCCCTTGCGTTCCCGTAGGATCGCGCGGCGCGCCCTGGTCGCCGGGAAGGTCGCGGGCTCGTCCTCGAAGAACGCCGCGTCGGCCTCCGGATCGAAGCGCATCAGGATGCGATCGACGGTGTTCGCCCCTTCCGCGTCGCCGTACAGCAGCACTTGGCGGACCAGCGCCGCCAGCGCACAGGAGGGCCCCTCGGTCAGGATGTACTCGCGAAACGGCACGCTGAGCCGGCCGTGCAAGACCTCGACGGCCGCGGCGAGCTCGGCCTCGGGCAGCGCGGACGCGACGGCCGATATGTCGGTCGGCCGCGCCGATTCGAGCAGCCGCAGGAGTCGGCCGAGGGCCGCCGCGCGTTCGGGGCTCACAGCCGGCGACGACTCGGTCGGGGAGCTCGTCGGGGAGCTGGGGATCATCCGTACCACACGCCTTTCGCCCGAGCCCGAAACATCAAGGCTAGGGGATCGGTCGGCGGCGCGGTACGGGTGCCCGGGAGCGGTCGATGTCGGGGGTTTTATATGAACATCCAGATGCCTCTTGCGCAGGAGAGCGAAATCAGAGATGGTCTATCCGCCGCTGCGGGAGGCACCGCGGGACCGCGGTCTCTACACCGCAGCGGACCAACTTCCCCTGCGTCGCCCCAGGCGTATCGCCGCCGATTCACGCTGCCCCGAATGTGAAGATCAAGAGCGAAGATAGCCACTTTCGGACATCTCGGGACGGCGGGACGGCACCATGCGGGTTCATGCGGAGGCGGCGTCGCTGGCGGTCGCTGTGATGACTGCGGCAGCGGTGTTCGCACCGGTGCGGGCCTTCGCCGATCCTGATCCGAAGCCCCCGCTGTCGATCACGTATGTCGCGCGCAACACGATGCGCCGGCCGACGCCGCCCCCGCCGCCGGGCCCGCCCCCGCCGCCGGCGCCTCCGCACAAGTGGCCCACGCCGCACGTGCCGCCGCGTGTTCCCACGCTGCCGCGCACCGGGATGGAATTGTCGGCTGCGGCGCTGGCGTTCCCGATGGTCTTGCTGGGCGCGGTCCTGGTGTTCGTCGGGCGGCGGCGGACTCAGGGCTCGTCCCCGCGATCCTAAACAAACCCTGAGAATCCGAAATCGGTGCCCACCGTTTGAGCTCCGACGGGGCTTTAGAAGTCAGACGCTGCTCGACCGCTTCTCGGCTCAGTAGCAGTCGCCACACCTTCAGCCACCGAAGGGGTTCTGTAATGACGCGAGGTCGAATCGGGGGATCCGCATGCCTTATACGTGCCTTGATTTAGGGGACGCGACGCGCCTGCGGATCAGCGTGGTGCGCGACCCGGCACCCACTCTGATATCGCTGGTGGCCGACGTCTTCGGCCGCAGGCCGCAGGGAGTGAGCGAGCCCTGGCGCCGGCTGGTTCGCAGCACAGCGCCTCCCGACGCGGCCGCGGT
Organism: Catenulispora sp. GP43; assembly: GCF_041260665.1. NCBI lineage: Bacteria > Bacillati > Actinomycetota > Actinomycetes > Catenulisporales > Catenulisporaceae > Catenulispora > Catenulispora sp. GP43. The sequence continues at coordinate 335,312 of NZ_JBGCCT010000007.1, forward strand.
GCTCCATCCGCTGTTCGCGCCGACCACCGCGGTGCTGCCGGACTGCATCAGTCCGGAGGTTCGCAACCGGGCGGACGGAGGCGGTTTGGCCGAGTACCTCACTCGGATCCGGGACACCGCGCCTGAGGCGCTGCTCGACGAGCTCCACACCTTCTTCGGTGCGGACCTGCCACGGCAGTGGCGCCCGGTGTCGGCGGCCCCGGCACGCTGGTTGAACCGCGTAGCGGACGTCATGGCGAGTGCCTGGGAGGGGTTCGCGCCGGTTTGGAGCAGCGCATCAGTGCTCTTCGACCGGGAGTTCGAGCGCGTCGGCACCGCGGTGGTCCGCGGGGCGACGGAAGCGATCCTGCTCGGGTTCGGCTCCCGTCGGCATCGGTATCAGGGCGGCCGGCTCTACATCGAGGACCGGTTTCCGGAGGCGTTCGTGCTCGGCGACCGCACCCTCGCCTTGACCCCGATCGTCTCCAGTTCCACGCCGCTGCTGTGTGAACTCGACCGGCCGGACAAGGTGTGGCTCGGCTACGCCATGCCCGGGCAGCGGAGACTGTGCGACTCGGACGCCGAGCAGCCTCGGCGCGACACCCTCGCCGTCGCCGTGGGCCCGGCCCGCGCGGTCATCCTGCGGATGCTGACGGCGCCGGCGACGATGTCCGACGTCGCCAAGCGGCTCAACGTCAGCCCGCCGGCGGCCACCTACCACTGCCGGCAGTTGGAGGACGCCGGCCTGCTCGTCCGGCGGCGAAACGGATCACACATCCATGTTCAGCGGACGGTCCGCGGCGGGGCTTTGGTGGACATCTTCTCCTCGTCGGCATTCTGAGTTTTATCGAACGGCCTCGCAACTACTTAAACTTCCCTTGAAGTAAGCGCCGCCACCTGCGGATATAGCCCGTCTGGAACGACAGGTCGGGCTGTTCGCGCTGTTCGCAAATTGATTCGGCTTCAACGATTACTTAAGTGTTTGTCCAGCCTTACTGCGAACTCGATACTCGGGGTTCAGTCGATTTCAGCGGTTCCTGGAAGGCACTCATGCTCCTGCGTCGAATACGCGATCGTGGCTTCATCGCCGCGAACCTTCCTGTGCTCACGGCCACGGTCGCAGTGATCGCCGTGATCCTCGTGAACAGCTGGCGCTATCGGCATACCGCCGTCGACGACTCGCTGATCTACGATCGATACTTCCGGAACTTCTTCGACGGCGACGGACTCGTGTACAACCGGGGCCAGCGTTTCAACGGGCTGACGGCGCCGTTCTACGCGTACGTGATGCTCGCGTTCGGATGGTTCTTCGACACGCCGGTGCATGAGGCGTGGGTGTTCTCCACGGTGTTCATGCTCGCCGCCGCCGTGCTGGCGATCCAGTGGGGCCGGCTGCGCGGGCAGGGGCTCGGTATCTCGCTCGGCCTGTGTGCCGGCTTCTCGCTGCCCTACTTTTACAGCACCTACGGGATGGAGACCGGCCTCTTCCTGTTCTTGATCGTCGCATGCCTCTACCTGTATGAGACCAAGCGCTATCAAGCATTGGCCATCGCCGGGGCGTTGACGGTTCTGACCCGTGGAGAGGGTTCGATCCTGCTCGTCATGCTCGTCGCGGACCATCTGATCCGCAGGCGGCCCCTGCCCTCCTGGCGGATCCTTATCGCTCCCGCGCTGATCCTCCTCACGCATTACACATTCAACTGGCTGTACTACGGCACATTCGAGCCGGCCACCGCGCATGCGAAGATCTGGCAGGGACAATCAGGCCTGTGGGACGACGAGCAGTTCCTGGACGCGCGCCGCTACATGCAGTCCTGGTTCTTCGAGGACAAGTCCTGGTTGTGGCAGGGGCTCGCGGCGCTTGCGATCGTCGGCGTACTCGTCCGAATCCGGCAGACGCTACCGATCCTGGCGTTCGCCGTCGGCTATTCGTCCTTCTTCTATTTCCTGCACATCCCTGACTACTTCTGGTACTACGCCCCACTCCTCTTCCTCTACTTCTGCTACGCAGGGCTGGGAATCACCGACGTGGCCTCGCTGTTCGGCCGCGGCCTGGCCGGAGCCAGGGCCGCCGGGTCGACTCAAGTCGGGGCGGCGATGGCGATCGGCACGCTGGTCACCGGACTCGCGCTTCTGAATCTTCCCGCGCAGGGCGGTGGTCCAGACCGGTATCAGTCGGCTGCGAAGTGGTTGGTGAACAACGTGCCCGCCGATTCGACGCTGGCGGCGGACGAGATCGGCACCCTGGGGTACTACTCGCATCTCAATATCGTCGACATCCTCGGCCTGGTGAACCCGGACAACGCCCGCTACATAGGCGAGCGCCACTTCGATGCCTGGACCGACGAGTACCACCCTGACTACTACCTTGTTCACAGCACCGGCGTCGGTGCCCCGATGTGGACGATGGAGCACGGGGTGCAGAAGCTCGTGGAGCAGCACAAGCTCTGGGTGGCGACGGGCTTTCCCCATTTGCCCGGGCTGGTTCTGTACTGCCGCGAGGGTGCGCCGGCCTGCTCGCCGATCTGATTCTGATCAGCCGTGTGAAGATCCCGATCTCATGTGAAAGTCCCGATCCCATCTGATCCGATCACACCGGCAGCCCGAGCAGCGCCTCCCGCGTCCCCCGCAGATGCTCCTCGGCGGCCTGCCTGAACTGCTCGGTGGTGCCGGTCGCGATGAGCTCGGCCAGCCGGGCGTGCTGCGCGGCGATGCTGTGGCGGCGTTCGGCGGTGCGGCGCAGTGCGTGGCTGCCCATGCGGAGCTGGCGGTCGCGGAGGACGTCGTAGAAGTCGGCGAGCAGGTCGTTGCCCGCCGTGCGCACGATCAGCTCGTGGAAGGTCCGGTCCTCGGCGACGAAGCCGGTGTGGTCTCCGGCGGCGGCGAGTTCCTGCTGGCGGTGCATCGAGGCGGTCAGTTCCGCGGCCAGCTCGGCGCGGGTGTCGGCGTCGGCGGCGATGACCTGTTCGGCGGCGAAGGCCTCGATCAGCAGGCGGGCCTGGAGCACCTGCTGGATCTCGGCCACCGAGACGGGGACGACGAGCGCGCCGCGTTTGGGGTGCAGGCGCAGTGCGCCCTCGGTTTGCAGGCGCAGGAACGCCTCGCGCACCGGGGTGCGGCTCAGGGCGGTCGCCGAGGCGATCTCGCCCTCGCTGATCAGATCGCCGGCGGCGAAGGCTCCGCTGAGGATCTGCTGCCTGGTGTAGGTGTATGCGCGCTCGGCCGCTGAGGCCTTGCCGGTGTCGGTCATCCCCGCCTCTCTCGTGCTCGTGCTGCCTGTTCGGGTGCTGACAGGGCTTCAGCGACGGTCGCTGAAGCGGATGTCCAGGGAACGAAGGTAAGTATGGAGCCCGGCGTCCTGGATCGGGATCAGGTGCGCGTCGGTGCCGGTCTCGTTGACGTGCGCGTGCCACTTGCCGGGCGGTGTGATGAACGCGCCGCCGGGGACCCAGTCCACGCGCACCGGGTCGATGATCTCGCCGCGGTCGTCGAGGCGGTCGCCGAGCAGGGTGTAGCAGCCTTCCGGGGTGTCCAGGATCAGGTCCAGCGCGACCGACTGGTGGCGGTGCGGACGCTGGATCTGGCCAGCCGGGAGCAGGCCGAACATCGCCCAGAGGGTGTGCGTGATGGTCAGGGTCTGGGTCTGCTCGGCGTTGGCCAGCAGGACGCTGACCCGGTTCTTGGCGTTGGCGCCGGGGCGTCCGGCGATCGCCGCGAGCTCGTCGGTGAGGCGCTGGCGGGGGAACTTGGCCGGGCGGAAGCGTGCGGTCTTCGGGGTGACGCCGAGGTGGCGCAGCAGGGGCTCGTCCGTGACCCAGTACAGCGCGGCGTCGGTGAGGCCGTGGTGGGTGGCCGGGGTGTGGGCGGGGAGGGTGAGGACGTCGCCCTTCTCCCAGGTGACGACGTGCCCTGAGATCTCCGACCAGCCGCGTCCGGAACCGAGCCCTGACGGCGCACGGGATCGTGCAGAACACGCTGCCGCGCGGCGGCGTGCCGGGTCTGCGGTCGCTCACGGCGTGGCTGTCCGTCCCGCATCCCCGCCACCGTTCGGCAGGCCGCGGACCGGTCCTCGGCCCCGGCGCCGGGAGCACCGAGGCCGACGCGGCCTACGCCGAGCTGCGGCTGGCGGCCGCCCTCCGCGACGCCGACCCGGTCGCCCGGGCCGCCTACGCGCTGCTCGTCCTGGAGGGGCTCACCAACCGCCAGGCTGAGACGGTGCTGGCCCAGGCCGGAGTCGTCAACCACCGCAACGGCGTCGCCGCCGGGCAGCGCATGGCCCTGATCCACCCGGCCGAAGTGGCGTCGTCCAGCGAGTTCGACCCCTGCACACTGCGCACCGGACCGGTCGATCTGCCGCGGCGCCGGCGCCGGCGGCCGTCCGCTCGGTCGTGACGACGCCGAACGGGACCATCACCCTCACACAGGTCCCCGCCGACCTGTGGCTGCACACCGCCCGCCCCGATTTCAGCGCCTGGCCCGACCGCAGCCCGGCCGGGGCCGATGGCTCCGCCGTGACGGCCGCCCTCGCGGCCCGGACCAGTTCTACCTCTGGTCCTACTTCTGGTTCTAGTGCCGCGGCTGGCAACGTTTGCCTGGTTGTTCACGGGGCTCTTCTGTCGGCGCATTCGGCTACCGTCTGCGCCGTGGGGTATCAGACGGAATTTGTGGGCGCTTTCGCTGTCATGCCGCCGCTGACCGCTGACGAGGTCGCCTTCCTGCGGCGCTTCGCTGAGACCAGGCATGGCGATGGCCTGCCAAGCCGGTGGTGCCACTGGGAGGCCACGGGCGAGGGGAACGTCATCCGGTGGAACGGGGGGCCGCAGTTCTACGAGCCCGAGAAGTGGATAGCGTATCTGATCAGCCACTTCCTCCTGCCCGGCCACGTGGTGAACGGCGCCGTCGACGCCCGGGGCGAGGAGGCCGGCGACGTCTGGCGGCTCGTCGTCACCGACAATGTGGTGACCGTGCGCGCCAACGGATGGGAATACGGCCCTATCACCGAAGCCACCCCTGACCGCACGCCTGGCATCTACCAGAACCCGGAGTGCTGGCCAGACGACCAAGTCTCACCCCTCGATGAGAACCGATCCGCTGGCTAGTGCCACGGCTGATAACGCTCGCTCTCAGTGTCCCGCGACGGCACCAGCCGGGGCGGAACCCGTCCGGCGCGCCGCGAACTACCGGGCAAACGCTGCCAGCCGCGGCACTAGGTCCGGTGCGGCCTCCGGTTCTAACTCCGGTTCTAGTTCTGGTTCTAGTTCTGGTTCCAGCTCCGGCATCGTGCAAGCCGGGCCCGGAACCTCGGCCGCGGCCCCGGTCGCGCCGGTGCGGGTGCTGTGGAACGGCCGGCTGGACGGCGCCACCGTCGTCCTCCTCGCCGACGCCACCCGGCTGGCCCGCTACACCCGCCCCGACAACCCCAGCGCCGAGGACCCGGTGCGGCTTGACCTGACCCGCGCCGACGACTCCGACGTCACCTCCGGCGGCGCCGTGCTGCTGCGCTCGACCGGGGCCGGCGACCGGTGGCTGGTCGCGCCGTGGGTCGTGGAGGTCGCCGCCCGCGACTTCCGGCAGCCGGACGTGCTGGCCCGGACGGTCGGCACCGTGAACGGCGTCACCGCCGAGGTGCCGCGCCCGCCGGCGACCGGCTGTGCGAACTGGCCGGCGCTCCAGCTGCGCTCCTCGCCGCTGGTCGCCGAACACCACGCCTTCCTGATCACCGATCTGGGCGGCGTCACCGGCGCGCACCTGACCTTCACCCCGGCACCCTCACACGGCGCCGCGCAGTCGCCGCGCGAGGCCACACCGGCTCCACGGCCACCACGTTCCTGCCGCCGGGCAGCGCGCCCGGGCAGCAGACCGGATCGGAGGCCGAGGGCCGCACGTGCAGCCGGTTCTCGCAGCACATCGTCGCCGACATCCGGTGGCGCTCGCCGCAGGGCAAGCAGTACCTGCTCTCCGGATCGCGGCACGTTACCTCGATGCAGGTCGGCTCGGCGACCGTCGCAGCACCCGATCACACGGCCGCGCTGCCCGCCGAGGGCGCCTCGGCGCCGGCGATCACCGGGGTGCTGGACATCGGTGGGACCGTGGCGCCGTTGGCGCGCTGAGAGCGGCGCTGCCCTTTTACACCCCCGCCGGAAACGGTCAAGCCAGACGTCTTGACAGCCCCACAGGTCTAGTCCAATCTGCGTGCTAGCCGCAGCTCCGGAGCAGCAGGCGCATCCGCCCACTCGCCATGTAGTGCTGCCTGGAGGACGTTTGATGCTCAGGAATCTCAGTTCTCGCCGACGACAACTGCTCGCCTCAGCCGGGGCAGCGGCCGGCGCGCTCGCGCTCGCCGGAGCGGCCGCGGGCTTCGCCGCGGACGCCACCGCCGCCCCGGGTTCGGCCCCGGCTGCGGCGTCCGGCAACCTGCTGACCAACCCCGGGTTCGAAACCGGGGACCTGTCCGGTTGGACGTGCGACGCCGGTACAGGAGCCGTCGTCGGTACGCCAGTGCGCTCCGGCAGCCACGCGCTGGCCGGCACGCCGAGCAGCTCGGACGACGCCCAGTGCACGCAGACCGTCTCGGTACAGCCGAACACGGCGTACACGTTCTCCGGGTACGTCGAAGGGTCCTACGTCTACATAGGCGTGACCGGCGGCACCTCCACGTGGACGCCGTCGACGACCAGCTGGCAGCAGCTGTCGGTGTCGTTCACGACCGGCGCGTCGCAGACCTCCCTGCAGGTCTACCTCCACGGCTGGTACGCCGAGCCGGTGTACTACGCCGACGACCTGGCGCTGACCGGCCCGGCCGGACCGCCGCCCACGACCCCGAGCACGACGCCCACCACCCCGGCCACCACCCCCACGACGCCGCCGACCACGCCGACCACACCGACCACACCACCCACGACACCGACCACGCCGACGAGCTCGACGCCGACCAGCCCGTCCTCTTCCAGCTCCTCCTCCGCGCCCGGTGGAAGCACCTGCCCGGTCAAGTCGCGCCCGGCCGGCAAGGTGATCCAGGGGTACTGGGAGAACTGGGACGGCGCGCTCAACGGCGTGCACCCCGGTCTGGGCTGGATCCCGATCGACGACCCGCGGATCCAGCAGCACGGCTACAACGTGATCAACGCCGCCTTCCCGGTCATCCTCTCGGACGGCACCGTGGAGTGGCAGGACGGCATGGACACCAACGTCAAGGTCGGCTCTCCCGCCGACTACTGCGCCGAGAAGGCGGCCGGCGGGACGATCCTCATGTCGATCGGCGGCGCCACCGCCAGCGTCGACCTCAGCTCCAGCGCGGCGGCCGACAAGTTCGTGGCGACGATCGTGCCGATCCTGAAGCAGTACAACTTCGACGGCATCGACATCGACATCGAGACCGGCCTGACCGACAGCGGAAACATCAACACCCTGTCCACCTCGCAGCAGAACCTGGAACGCATCATCGACGGCGTGCTGGCGCAGATGCCCTCGAACTTCGGGCTGACCATGGCGCCGGAGACCGCGTACGTGACCGGCGGGAGCGTGACGTACGGTTCGATCTGGGGCGCGTACCTGCCGATCATCAAGAAGTACATGGACAACGGCCGGCTGTGGTGGCTGAACATGCAGTACTACAACGGCAGCATGTACGGCTGCTCCGGCGACTCCTACGAGGCGGCCACGGTGCAGGGCTTCCAGGTCCAGACCCAGTGCCTGAACAACGGCCTGACCATCCAGGGCACGACGATCAAGGTGCCGTACGACCACCAGGTCCCCGGCCTGCCCGCGCAGCCCGGCGCCGGCGGCGGGTACATGACGCCGTCGCTGGTCTCGCAGGCGTGGAACAGCGTCGGCGGACAGATCAAGGGGCTGATGACCTGGTCCATCAACTGGGACGGGTCGCTGGGATGGACGTTCGGGGACAACGTGAAGGGATTGGAAGGACGCTGAGATAGCCGAAAGCAGTCGCCGGGTCCCACGCCCGAATCAGGCGTGGGACCCCGCGACGGCGACGGTCCTACCGCTCGTTCTCCGTGAAGAACGCCAGCACCTGCGGCGTGGCCAGCTCCGCCGAGGTGTTGTGGTCGACGTCGCCGACGTCGACCAGCTTGACGCGGTCGCCGTGCGCGGCGAGCTGCGCCTGGCACTGCTGGGCGTTGGCGAAGGCGACGCCGTCGTCTCCGTCGGCGCCGTAGATCTGCGCCGGGGCGTTCGGGTGCCAGTCGCAGGAGACGTCGTTCTGCGTCATCGCCTTCAGCAGTGCGCCGGTCGGGTGCTGCAAACGTGCCAGGTACTGCGGGGTGAGCAGTGCCGTGGGGCTGCTCGGCAGCGCCGACAGGATGTCCTGCTCGGTGTGGTTGCCGTCGTAGAGGCCTTCGACGATGGAGGCGTACGGCTGCTGGAAGACCTCCGCCGGGTTGTCGTAGAAGTGGTAGATCCGGTTCATCGCCACGGACCAGAAGGAGATGTAGAGCACTTCGCTCTCAGGGTTGAGCGAATTGTGCAGCAGCGCGGGGATCTCCGCGGTGCGCACGTTGTACGGGCCGCTCATCGGGGCGACAGCTCCCAGATGCCAGTAGGCGCCGGCCTGGCCCTGCTGGATGGCGTGTGCGAAACCCATCGCCGCCGCGCCGCCCTGGGAGAAGCCGGTGACGTCGACCCGCGGGTTCAGGTTCGTGTCGTGCTGCCCGGCCAGGGCGCGGCTCGCCGTCAGCATGTCCTCCGAGGCGGTGACCTCAGAGGCCAGATCCATGTACGGATGGACTCCGGGGCCCGTGCCCAGCCCCAGGTAGTCCGGGGCGACGGCGGCGTATCCGGCCGAGGCGAACAGCTCGACGGCCTCGCGGTCGCCGCCGCCGGCGGTGACGGACGCGACCGCGTCGCGGGTCGGGTTGGTGCCGTGGTCGTAGGAGATGACACTCAGCCGGTCGCCGGCGCCGCTGGGCAGGGCGACCAGGCCGCTGGCGGTCGTAGGACGGCCCTGCGGGTCGACGGTGCTGTAGGTGATGCGGTAGTCGGTGACCGCGTAGCGCACCCGCTTGGTGTCGCCGAAGAACGGGACGACCGCCGCCTGCACCTGGGCCGGGGACAGCGCCGCGACCTCGGTCACCGACAACAACCGGCCGCGCTCGTGGTGCTGGCGGCCGAGCTCGGCAGCGCCAGGGCCTGATTCCGCAGCGTTCGCGCCGGCGCCGGCGGAGGCGGCCGAGGCGGCGGGAGCGACGGCCAGCAGCAGCGCGCCCGCCGCGCCGACCGCGACGGACTTCGCTGTGTGCTTGCGAAGGCGGCTGTGTGAACGCATGATGGCTCTCTTTTCCCCGAGATGGACGAACTGAGGTGATGCCTCAAGTCTCCGAGTCGGGACGTGCTCGCACGATGGCCCTACATGGTGTTTGCGGGGTGTACGTAGGTACACCGCTCAGGAAAGCCCGGTGCGTCGACGAGCTGCCGACCCCTAGCCTGCGCAGGTGAATCTTTCGCATCTCGGCACACCGGTCGGGCCGATGACCCGCGTGCACGGCGGGTTCGCCAACCGGATGTACCGGCTCGACACCGATCAAGGGTCGTTCGCGGTGAAGGAGTTGAACCTGGTCGACCGCCGCTGGGCCTACCACGGTGAGGACGTGTTCCGGTTCGAGCGGGCCGCCTTCGCCGCCGGCATCCCGATGCCCGAGCCCATCGCGGCCGGCCACGGCACGCTCGTCCACCGATGGGTCGAGGGCGAGAAGGTGCCGGAAGCGCCGGTGTCGGAGGAGTACGCGTTCGAGATCGGCGAGATCCTCGCGCGCATCCACGCGCTCGATGTCGCGTGGCCCGCCGGGCCGGTCGAGGAACCGGCGGCCCGGGACTGGCCCGAACTCGCCGCGCGGGCGGCGGCGACCGGACAGCCGTGGGCCGGGGAACTGGCCGGCGAGGTCGAGACGCTCCTGGCGATCGCGCGCTTCCTCGACACCTGCGAACGGCCGGGCCCGGTGGTGCTGACTCACGGGGACATCCAACCGTGGAACCTGCTGGCCCGCCGGGGTCGGCCGGTGGTGCTCGACTGGGAGTTGTCGGGGATGATCGACCTGTCCGGTGAGCTCGGCTCGACCGCGCTGAGCCTGGCGAAGGGACCCGGCTTTGACGACATCAGGCCCGCTGTCTTCCGCTCGGTCCTGGACGGCTACGTCGCCGGGGGCGGAGTGCTGCCGCCGTCCGGGCCCAGCTGGTTCGCGTTCATGATCGGCGGCTGGCTGGGACACACGAGGTGGAACATCCTGCGGTGCCTCGCCGGGGTCGAGGCGAGCACCGGCCCTGATCTCGCGTTGTCGCACGAGGCCGTGCGCAGCGGCGTGCGCGGCCTGCCCGGCGTGTTCGGGCGGCTTGCCGAGCTCGAGGCGCTGCTCGTATGACAGTCCGACCGTTGACGCTGGAATGGGTGAAGCGGCATCTCCGGGCCGGTGAGCAGATCGTCGGCGTCGAGGCGCTGCACGGCGGGATCACCGCCGAAATGCGGAAGCTGACCATCGGCACGCAGGACGGAGACATCCGTCAGCTGGTGCTGCGGTCGTTCGTCGATCCGACTCGCTTGGAGCGCGCCGAGGACTCGCTGAACAGGGAAGCCGGCGCCCTGACACTGCTCACCGGGACCGGATTGACCGTTCCCGGACTGGTCGCCGTCGATGCGACCGCCGCCGACTGCGAGTATCCCTCGCTCCTCATGACCCATCTGCCGGGCCGGACGGTCCTCACCGACGACGAGGTGGAGACGCGCGTGCCGCTCCTGGCGCGCCAGCTGGCGGCGATCCACGCGGTGCGGCCCGCCGAACGTCCGCCGGAGTACGAGACGCTGACCACCGCCGACACCGTCGTGGTACCGCGGCGTGCCGACGCGGCGGCGTGGGCTGCGGCCATCGACGTGATCCGCGAGCTCGCTCCGCACTATGAAGGGCGATTCCTGCACCGCGACTTCCAGCCCGGCAATGTGCTTTTCGATGTACTCCCATCAGGGCCGGCACGCACACACATCACCGGGGTCGTCGACTGGGCGGCCACCTCCTGGGGCCCGGCCGATCTCGACGTGGCGCACTGCTCGACCAACCTCGCACTGCTGCACGGTCCGGTATGGGGCCGGCGGTTCGCCGAAGCGTATGAGGAGGCCGGCGGGGTGCTGGCCGCAGATGCGGGGGACCGGCTGTACTGGATGGTGCGGGATCCGCTGGCGTGCTCGGAAGAGGTGGTGGCCATCGCACATGCATGGCGGGAGGCAGGCAGACCGGAGCTGACCACACGAGCCGTGGAGGAGCGGCTGGATTCCTATATCAAGATGCTGCTGGATTGAGCCGCCGCTCCAGCAACCGCCGCTCGGCATCGGTCGGTGCCAGCTCCAGCGCCGTCCGCAGGCTGTCCGCCGCTTCGTCCTCGCGCCCCAGCCTGCGCAGGAAGTCGGCGCGCGTCGCGTGCAGAAGGTGGTAGCCGTCCAGGCGTCCGGAGTCGGCGGGCGCGTCGAGTTCGGCCAGCCCCGTCTCAGGGCCCTGCGCCATGGCCAGCGCGACGGCCCGGTTCAGATCGACCATCGGGTTCGGGAGCACGCGCCGCAGCTGGTCGTAGAGCCCGACGATCTGCGGCCAGTCGGTGTCCTCGAAGCCAGGCGCGGTCGCGTGGCACGCTGCGATGGCTGCCTGGATCTGGAACGGTCCGGCGCGGCGGCGGCGCAGCGCGCGCTCCAGGATCGCGGTGCCCTCGTCGATGAGGCCGCGGTCCCACCGGGAGCGGTCCTGGTGCTCCAGGGTGACCAGTTCGCCGTCGCCGTCCAGGCGTGTGGCGTGGCGGGCCTCCTGGAGCAGCATCAGGGCCAGCAGGCCCTGGGCCTCGGGCTCGTCCGGCATCAGGGTGGCCAGGACGCGGGCCAGCTGGATCGCCTCCGTACTCAGACGGGCCTTTTGCTCCTGGTCGCTGTAGCTCTCGTTGTAGAGCAGGTACAGCACGTGCAGCACGGCCGGCAGCCGGTCGGGCAGCAGGTGGGCCGGCGGGACCCGGAACGGGATGACGGCGTGCGCCACCTTCTGCTTGGCCCGGAAGATGCGCTGGCCCATGGTGCGCTCGCTGACCAGGAAGGCGCGCGCGATGTCGGCGGTGCTCAGGCCGGCCAGCGAGCGCAGGGTCAGGGCCACCTGCGCGTCGAGGTTCAGGGCCGGGTGGCAGCAGGTGAACATGAGCTCCAGGCGCTCGTCCGGGATCTCGCTGTCGCGGGTGTAGGCCGGCGGCGCCTCGGACTCCCACGCGGCCCACTGGCGCAGCTTCGCCGCCTCGGTGGAGGCCCGGCGCCAGACGTCGACGGCGCGGTTGCGCGCGGCGGTGGTGAGCCAGGCCAGGGGCTGGCGGGGGACGCCCTCCTCGGGCCAGCGGCGCAGCGCCTGGGTGAAGGCGTCCTGCGCGCACTCCTCGGCCAGGGTCCAGTCACCGCCGGTGAAGCGGATCATGGTGGCCACGATCCGGCTCCAGCCGTCGGCGTACAGGGCGGCGATCACCTCGCTCGCCGGTTTCTCGGTCATCGCCGCCTCCTCCCCTCCGCCTGCGCGGTGGGTCCCCCCCCCGGGGCCCCAGGGCCCGTCCTACTCTTGGCCGCCGGACCAGAACGGCCGCAGCTCGATCACCCCGTACCAGGCCATCGGATGCCGCGAGGCGACCTCCACGGCCTCGTCGAGGTCGGCGCACTCCAGCACGTCGAACCCGGCGATCAGGTCCTTGGTCTCGACGTAGGGCCCGTCGGTGAGCAGCACCTCGCCACCGCGTACCCGCACGGTGGTCGCGTCGCTGTCAGGGCGGATGCGCTCGCCGATGAGGCGGACGCCCTTGGCGTCGTTGTCCTTGACCCAGTCCTCGACGTCGGGAGCCCCCGGGATCTCCTCCCTGGTCCCGGCGGGGTCCACGCACACCAGCATCAAGTACCTCATGTGACTGCTCCGTTCACAGTTCGTCGGCCGGCGACTCGCGCCGCTGTCGGTCTTCGTGGGATTGACGAACGGGCAGGCGGCATTACTACAGGCTGGCCCAGAAAATCTTCGGAAGCTACTTGTCGCTGGTGGGAGGGCACACCCAACCGCCGGTGCGTTGCGCTACCGGCTTGTCGCACTGATCATCGGACTGGCCGGTGGATCCGCTGCCGCCACCGAGGTAGTCCTGGTAGCGCGAGGGCGTGGCCGGCTTGCTCGACGAGCCTGCCGCGGCCGTCACCGCGATCGCGCCCCCGGCGACGAGCACGAGCGACGCGGCGGCTATAAACAGGCGGCGATGGGGCATGCCCACCAACGTAGCTCTGCGCACGCTCTGCCAGAGGCTTTTCGGCGCACCCCGCCAGGAGATGGCCGGGACCCGTCAGCCCGGGCCCGGCACCCCGGCCGCCCCGGGCCCGGACCCGGGTACGGGCCAGGGTCCACCCCTGGGGTGATCGCCCCGTGTTCCAGGAATCGTTGTCGGCGGATGCCGACCGGCATCGAGCTGGGCGGAGGAGCGGGACGATGGTGGACTTCAAGCTTGAGGTCGTGGTGCTTCCGGTGTCGGATGTGGACCGGGCCAAGGATTTCTATGCCGGGATCGGGTTCCGGGTGGACGTCGACTTCCCCGGGCCCGGCGGGTTCCGGGTCGTGCACCTGACGCCGCCGGGGTCGGCGGCCTCGTTCATCATCGGCAGCGGCGTGACCGACGCGGCGCCGGGGTCGGAGCGCGGGGTGCACCTGATCGTGGACGACGTCGTCGCGGCGCGCGAGGAGCTGCTGGCGCACGGCGTCGAGGTCAGCGAGGTGTTCCACGACGCCGGCGGCGTCTTCCACCACGCCGGCACCGTCGACCGGGTCCCCGGCCCGCATCCGGCGCGGCAGTCCTACGGATCGTTCGCCTCCTTCGCCGACCCGGACGGCAACACCTTCGTCCTGCAGGAGGTCACCACGCGCCGCCCAGGCCGTATCGGGCACGTGGTCTATCGCTCGGCCGCCGACCTGGAACTCGCGCTGCGCGACGCCGAGGCCGCACACGCCAAGTACGAGGGCGAACTCGGCCACCCCGACGCCGACTGGCCGGTGTGGTACGCGGCGCACATGGCCCGGGCCGCCGGACTGGAGTGAGGCCGCGGACAGCGCCGCGGCCGCGCCGCGGGACGTACCGCTGATCCGTCCGATCGGCGAGGTCCCGAAGCCAGCACTAGCACGGCACGACAAAGAAAGAAGTTGGGGGAGGGCATGGAATCCATCGGCATGGCGATGGTGGGCCGGGAGGCCGAACAGGCCGAGCTCGCGGCGTTCGTCAAGGCTGCCGCGGGCCAGGCCCTGATCCTGCGGGGCGAGACCGGCGTCGGCAAGAGCTCGCTGCTGGCCTACGCCGCGGCGGTGGCCGAGCAGGAGGGCCACGCCGTCATCCGCGCGGCCGGGGTCGAGGCCGAATCAGCGCTGCCCTACGCCGGGCTGCACCAGTTCCTGCATCCGATGCTCGCCGGCGTCGCGGACCTCGACGACGGCAGCCAGGCGGCCTTCGAGGCCGTCTTCGGCCGCGCCGACAGCGCCCCGCCCTCGGTCATGACCCTGGGCATCGCCGTTCTCAGCCTGCTGTCCCTGGCCGCCGCGCGCCGACCCCTGCTGCTGGTCCTCGACGACGGCCAATGGCTCGACGACTCCAGCGCCGACATCTGCGGCTTCGTCGGCCGCCGGCTGGCCGGCAGCCCGGTGAAGCTGCTGGTCGGCGTCCGCACCGACATCGCCTCGCGCTTCGACACCGCCGCGCTGCCCGAACTGCCCGTCGCCGCCCTGAGCGAGCAGGACGCCGAGCGTCTGCTCACCCAACGGTTCCCGACACTGGGCAAACAGATCCGCGCCATGGTGCTGGAGCAGGCCCGCGGCAACCCGCTGGCGCTGCTGGAGCTGCCCGCGCACCTCGGCGGCGCGGCCCAGGGCGAGGCAGGGTTGGAAAGCCTGGTCGGGGAGCTCGGGATGCCGCTGCCCCGGCGTCTGCAACAGCTGTACGGCACCCGCATCACGGCCTTGAGTCAGGCCATGCGCGAGGAGTTGCTGATGGGCGCCCTCGACGGCGCCGGCACCGGACAGATCGGCGCCGGCACCGGACAGATCGGCGCCGGTACCGGCACCGGGACGGGTCCCGGCGCGCGCTACCGCATGCGTGAGGCCGAGGAGGCGGTGGCCGCCGGGCTGCTGGAAATCGAGCCGGCCACCGGCGACTTCGCGTTCCGTCACCCGCTGGTGCGCTCGGCGGTCGTGCAGATGGCCACCCCCAATCAGCGCCGCGCCGCGCACCAGGGCCTGGCCCAGGTGCACCGCGAGAACCTGGAGCGCCGCGCGACCCACCTGGCGGCGGCCACCGTCGACCCCGACGAGGAAGTCGCCGACATCCTGGAGGCGGCGGCCGAGTCGGCGACCAAGCGCGGCGGCGCCCTGGCCGCGGTGGCCTGGCTGACCCGGGCCGCCGAGCTCAGCGAGGAGCACACCGGACGCTCCCGGCGCCTGGCCGACGCCGCCTTCGTCGCCGGCCACGCCGCCCGCCTCGGCCAGGCGCACCGGATCGTGCAGTACGGACTCGGGCCCGGCTCGGCCGACGCGCCGGCCTCGGTGCTCGCCACGGCGTACCAGGCGCTGTATCAGGACGGCGATGTCCTGTCCACGCACCGCCAGGTCGCCTCGGCCATCGAGCGGCGGGTCCAGACGGCGCCGGCCGAAGCCGCCGGAGCCGCCGGAGCCGCCGAAGCCGCCGGAGCCGCCGAAGCCGACGAGGTCCTGACCCGGCTGGTGAACCTGCTGCTGGCGATCAGCCAATACGCCGGCGACCGCACGGCTTGGGAGCGTACCCACGGCCTGCTGGCCGATCTGGGAGACCGGATCACCGAGCGTTCACGGCTGTACGGCAACACCTGGAGCGACGTGATCCGGCACGGCGCCGGAAGCGCGGAGGCGATCGAACAGGCCGCTGCGAAGCTCGCGGGCCAGGAGCCGTGGGAGGTCACGCGTCTGGCCGTGGCCGCGTACCACCTCGACCAGCTCGGTGCGTTCCGTCCGCACCTGCGCGGCATCGTGGACCGCGAACTGGAGACCGGCGCCGTGGCCAGCGGCATGGTGATGCTGCACCTGATCATGCTGGACCAGATGGCGGTCGGCGAATGGGACGGCGCGCAGGACACCGGCCGGCGCGTCCTGGACCTGGCGGTCGAGCACGGGCACGAGCTGTTCGCCACCCAGAGCCGCGCGTACCTCGCGCAGCTCGCGGCCCTGCGCGGACAGCTGGGACCGGCGCGCGACCTGCAGGCCGAGGTGGACGCCTGGGCCCGGCCGCGCGGCCTGGGCTTCCTGACCCAGCTCGCCGACGCTGCCGGCGCGACCGCGGCGCTGAGCGCGGGCGACTACGAGAGCGCGTACCTGTACGCCATCGGCATCACACCGCCGGGGGAGTTCCGCCCCTACGCGTATCAGGCCCCGCGCACTCTGCTCGACCTGGTCGAAGCCGCCCGCCACACCGGCCGCGCCGAACAGGCCCGGCAGCACGCTCTGGCCGCCCGCGAAGCCGGGCTGCCGACTCTCTCGCCGCGTCTGGCGCTGATCACCTACGGCGCGCTGGCGATGACGGCGGAGTCGGAGAAGGAGGCCGCGGAGATGTTCGCGCTGGCCGAGGCACAGCCGGAGGCCTCGCGGTTCCCGTTCGAACTGGCGCGGATCCGGCTGGCGCACGGAATCCGGGTGCGGCATGTGGAGGGGCGCGCGGCGGCGCGGCAGTTCCTGCTGCCGGCGGCCGAGGCCTTCGAGCGGCTGGGCGCCTCCGGCTGGACCGAGCGGGCCCGCGCCGAGCTGCGCGCGACCGGCGCCGTGCCGCGCGCCTCGATGCTGAACCTGGCGTCGCTGACGTGGCAGGAGCGGCGGATCGCCGACCTGGCCGCCAGCGGATTGACGAACAAGGAGATCGGCAAGCGGATGCACCTGTCGCCGCGCACCGTCAGCTCGCACCTGTACCGGATCTTTCCGAAGCTGGGGATCACGACGCGGGCTGCGCTGCGGGATGCGTTGAGCCGGACGGAGGAGGGGCCGGAGAGCTGAGGGCATAGGCCCCCTCAGTGCCCTTACCCCTGTTCGCCCGCACCGGTGATCCCGTTGGCGGCGAGCCAGGCCAGCACATAGTCGGCGACCGCCGGCCAGCCGCTGTCGATCACCAGCGAGTGGCCCCGGTCGGCGAACTGCTTCAGGTCCGTCACGGCGGTGGAGTCGCCGTAGAGCTTGTACGTCGCGCGCGTGACGGCGTCGGCGACCATGCGGTCCTCCTGCCCGGAGATCAGCAGCAGCGGGCCGCGCGCCGTCGTGGGCGTGGGCGTGGGCGTGAGCGTCTGCTCCCTCTCTGGCGCTTCGCCGTCGAGCCCGAGGTCGGTCAGGAGCCGGTGCGGAGCCGGGACGACGTAGCGCGAGAACAGCTGCGCGGCCTCGTCCTCGCCCACCGCGTTGGCGATCGTGTGCCGGAACTGGGGCTGGGGGAGCGGCACGTAGTCCTCGGACCCCATCGCGAGCCCGCCGCCGGCTCCGGCCGGCTCCGGCCAGGGGCCGTGTCCCGGCATCGGCGCGATGGCCACCGCGGCCCGGGCCAGACCGGCGTCGAGCAGCTGCCGGGCGATGAGGCCGCCGGCCGAATGTCCGATCAGGACCGGGAGGCTGTCCAGCTCGCGCAGCGCCTTCTCATAGTGCGCGGTGAGCTCGTCCAGGCCGAAGCCGCCGAGCGGACCCGGGTCGCGGCGGGCCTGCGGGACGGCTTCGGGTTCGCCGGGCCAGTGCGGCACGTGGACGTCGTAGCCGTGCGCGCAGAACCGTTCCGTCCAGCCCTTCCAGGACGACATGTGGAGCCACGCACCGTGGATGAGGACAACGGGGATGCGATTCACGGATCAAGCGTCCGTCACCGATGGCGGGACGGGAAACAGTCGGATGACTGAATGTGACGGTCGAACACGAGGTCAGAGTGTCTGGACGTCATGTGACTGATGTGCGTCGCCGGGGCAGGGATGGAGGGTTGTGCCGACAGCGAAGATCCAGGAAGGACTCTCCATATGATCAACAGGCGGACGTTCACCAAGGCGGTCGGGCTCGGTGTGGGCGCCACGGCGGCGACGGCCGTGTCGACCGGTGCGGCGTCGGCGGCCTTCGCGGCCGGCTCCTCCAACGGCGGCGGCAACGGCCACGGCAGCCTCGGCCGCAAGGCCCCGGTCATCCCGACCATCACCCCGGGCACGCACACCACCTTCTCGTCCCTGAAGCAGGTGCGGGCCGGCGTGCTGGACATCGGCTACGCCGAGGCCGGCCCCAAGCACGGCCCGGTGGCGATCCTGCTGCACGGCTGGCCGTACGACATCCACAGCTTCGTCGACGTGGCGCCCCTGCTGGCCGACGCCGGGTACCGGGTGATCGTGCCCTACCTGCGCGGCCACGGCTCGACCACGTTCCTGTCCTCGGCCACCATGCGCAACGCGCAGCAGTCGGCGATCGCCCTGGACATCATCGCGCTGATGGACGCGCTGCACATCGGCAAGGCGGTCGTGGCCGGCTTCGACTGGGGCTCGCGCACCGCCGACATCATGGCGGCGCTGTGGCCCGAGCGCGTCAAGGCCCTGGTCTCCACCTCCGGCTACCTCATCACCAACGTCGCGGCGCAGAAGAACCCGCTGCCGCCCAAGGCCGAGCAGGTGTGGTGGTACCAGTACTACTTCGCCACCGACCGCGGCCAGACGGCCATGCAGACCCCCGCCGACCGCGACGCCCTGTGCCGCCTGGTCTGGGACGACGTCTCCCCGACGTGGAACTTCGACGACGCGACGTTCGGCCGCACCGCCGCCGCCTTCACCAACCCGGACTACGCGGCCATCGTCATCCACAACTACCGCTGGCGCCTGGGCCTGGCCGACGGCGAGCGCCGCTACGACCGTTACGAGACGCTGCTGGCGGCCAAGCCCACCATCGGCGTGCCGGCCATCACCATCGACCCGGCGCTGGACCCGTTCCTGGCCTCCACCGACGGCAGCGCCTACCGGGGCTTCTTCACCGGCGCCTACCAGCACCGCGTCTTCACCGGCATCGGGCACGACGCGCCGCAGGAAGCGCCCACGGCGTTCGCCCAGGCCGTCGTCGACGTCGACTACCTGTAAGGAGAGTCCCGAAGTGAGCGACCCCAGCGTGCACAACGACGCGGTGGACGCGCGCACAGCCCGGTTCGGTGCGCTGCCCGATCGCGTCGCGTTCGAGGACATGGTCGCGGAGCAGCCGGCACTGCCGGCGAACCAGGCTGTGGAGGCCTTCGACTCCGACAGCATGGGGCGGCGGTTCTCGTGCCTCGCTGCCGACCTGGGTCTCTAAGAAGAGCTGGGTCTCTGAGCCGGTCTGAGGAAGCTCGAACGAAGAAGGGGCGGCGGTCTGCGGACCGCCGCCCCTTCTGCTTCCGCGTCAGGCTTCTGAAGCGCCCTCCAGCAGCGCGGCGGTCACCGACCGCACTACCTCGCGGCGTCCCTCCCGGTCGGTGACCGACACCGAGGCCATCACGTCCGGGCTGGTGAACTCCCAGAACGCGGCGACGTGCAGGATGAGGGCGAACAGCACGTCGGCGTCGAAGCGGCCGCCGATCACGCCGTTGCGCAGCGCCTGTTCGATGAGCGCGATCCGGCCCTGGACGTCGTGCGCCATCGGTGCCGGGGCCGCCGGGGCCGCCGGGTCCTCGTGCTCCAGCCGTTCCAGGCGGCGCCAGGTGATCAGCCGCGACAGTTCCGGATGGTCGACGTAGGCGTCGCACAGCAGGGCCGCGGCGCCGGGAAGGTCCTCGACGTCCAGCGGCAGTCCTTCGACGGTCTCCCGGAGCACGTCCTCCCACACCGCGTCGAACAGCCCGGCCTTGCTCTTGAAGTAGTGGTAGATCTGCGCCTTGTTGGCCTGCGCGGCCTCGGCGATGCGATCCACCCGGGCCCCGGTCAGGCCGCGGGCGGCGAACTCCGCGCGGCCGGCGGTGATCAGACGCAGCCTGGTGGCTTCAGCGTCGCGCTGCATGGATCGGCTCCTGTGCTAACTAACTATTTGGTTGATATGCTACCCGGCGTGCCCCCGTTCCACCCAGCCGGCTCAGTACGGCTTCAGCGTCCCGAAGCGGAGCCCGTCACGCCCCTGGCTGACCAGGGCGGTGTGCGGGTGACGCCGCCAGCCGCGGCAGCGTGCGCCGACGGCGATACCGGGACCCATGCCGATGCCTCCCGCGTCCTGCAGGCGGGGGGCCACGCTCACCTTGCGGCCCAAGCGCGCCCCGCAGCGTTCGCACAGGGTGCGGGCGGCCATGAACTCAATCCAATCCATGACGCCACGTTCTCCCGCCGCCATCACAGTTCGCCCCCGTGGCGAACCCTGGCCGGCGCACGCCAGGGAACCGGCCAGGGGACAGGCCAGGGAGGTCGGCCATGAAGCTGCTGGGCCGTCGCGCCGAATGCGCACGACTGGACGCGCTGCTCAAGGCGACGCGCGAGGGCGCCAGCGGCGTGCTCGTCCTGTCGGGCGAGGCCGGCATCGGCAAGACGGCGCTGCTGGACCACGCCGTGCGCTCCGCCGTCGGTGTCAGGGTCCTGCGAGCCTCGGGCGTCGAGTCCGAGATGGACCTTCCCTACGCGGCCCTGCACCGGCTGTGCCTGCCGCTGCTGGACGGCGTCGACCACCTGCCCGGGCCGCAGGCCGAGGCGCTGGCGACGGTCTTCGGGATGCGGGCCGGCGACCGGCCCGGTCCGTTCCTGGTCGGCCTCGGCGTGCTCAACCTGCTCGCCGAGGCGGCGCGCGGCGGTCCGCTGCTGTGCGCGGTCGACGACGCGCACTGGCTGGACGAGGCCTCGGCGCAGGCGATCGCCTTCGTGGCGCGCCGGCTGCGTGCCGAGTCGATCCTGGTGCTGATCACCAGCCGTACGCCGATCCGGAGTATGCGCGGCCTGGTGGAGCTTGGCGTCGGGGGACTCGCTCCGGCGGCGTCCGGGGAGTTGCTGGACTCGGTGGTGCGCTGGCCGCTGGACGACGGTGTCCGGGCCGCGATCCTGGCCGAGGCGCGCGGCAATCCGCTGGCCCTGCTGGAACTTCCGCTGGCGTCCCCCGACCGCCTGGCCGGCGGCTTCGGCCTGCTGGAGGCCACGGCGCTGACCGGCCGGATCGAGGAGAGCTTCCGGCGCCGGATCGCCGAACTGCCCGCCGACTGCCAGGAACTGCTCCTGCTCGCCGCCGCCGAATCGGCCGGCGACCCGGTGCTGATCTGGCGCGCCGCCGCGGCTCTGGGACTCAGCCCGGACGCCGGCGGCGCCTGCGAGGACGCCGAACTGCTGACGATCGGGCTGCGCTTCGCGTTCCGGCATCCGCTGGTGCGCTCGGCGGTCTACCACGCGGCCTCGGCCGAGGCCCGGCGCCGGGTGCACCGGGTCCTGGCCGACGCGACGTCGCGCGAGGCCGATCCGGACCGGCGCGCCTGGCATCTGGCACAGGCTGCCGAGCATCAGGACGAGGCGGTGGCGGCCGAGTTGCAGGACTCGGCGGCTCGGGCGCAGTCCCGGGGCGGGCTGGCCGCGGCGGCTGCGTTCTTGGAACGTGCCGCGGCGCTGACGCCGGATCCGGTGGTGCGTGCCGAGCGTGAACTGCTTGCCGCGCGCGACAAGTACCACGCCGGCGCACCGGAGGGTGCACAGGTGTTGCTGGACAAGGTGGAGTCCGGTCCGTACGACGAGCTGCGCGCGGCGCACGTCTTGCAGTTGCGGGGGCATCTGGCGTTCGTCACCGGCAGTGCGGCGCTGGCGCCGAGTCTGCTGCTGGAGGCGGCGCGGCAGTTCGAGGCGCTCGATCCGGTGCTGGCCCGCGAGACGTATCTGGACGCGATCATCTATGCGCTCAGGGTCGGCCGGTTCGCCGACGAGGTGACCGTCACCGAGGTGGCCAAGGCTGCGGCTGCCGCACCGGCACCGGGGCCGAACCGGCAAGCACGTGCGCAGGATCTGCTGCTTGACGCGCTGGCTGTTGTTTACACCGAGGGGCACAGCGCGGGTGCGCCTATGGTGCGGCGGGCGCTGGACGCCTTTTCGCTCGAGGCCGAGGGGCTGTCGGTGGTCGAGGCGACCCGGTGGTTGTCGCTGGCGTGTTACGGCGCTTTCGCGACGTGGGACGATGTGGCGTGGGAACGGATTTCCGCGGAGAACGTCCGGCATATCCGAGCCACCGGTGCGCTGGGGATGCTGCCGGTCGCGCATTCGCAGCGGATGCTGGCGCATCTGCACGCGGGGGAGTTCCAGGCCGCGGCGGACTTGTTGGAGGAGTCGGACGCCGTCTTGGCGGCGATCGGTGTGGACCGGCCGGCTTACGACGTGGCGGGGGTGGCGGCTTGGCGCGGCCAGGTGGATGAGGCCACTGAGCTGCTGCGGGTCGCTGAGGTGGCGGCGAGCGAGCGGCGCGATGGGAACGGGCTGACGTTCGTGCAGTACGCGTCGGCGGTCCTGCTCAACGGTCTCGGCCGCTTCGCCGAGGCCAGGGACGCGGCATTGGCTGCCGCGGATCCGAGGGGCTCAGCGTTCGCTTACTGGGCGCTGACCGAGTTCGTCGAGGCGGCGGTGCGCTGCGGGGACAGGGCGCAGGCGGAACAGGCGGTGGAGCAGATCGCCATGAGCGCCACGCCGAGCGACACCGACTGGGGCCTGGGGACGCAGGCGCGGCTGCGAGCACTGATCAGCGAAGGGCCCGAGGCCGATGCGCACTATCGGGAGGCGATCGAACGGCTCGGCCGGAGCCGAGGGCACGTTGAGCTGGCACGCACGCATCTGCTGTACGGCGAGTGGCTGCGCGGGCAGGAACGCGTTGCCGAGGCCCAGGAGCAGCTGAGCGCGGCACACGGGCGGTTCGCGGAGATGGGCGCCGAGGCGTTCGCGGAGCGTGCGCGACGTGAGCTGGCCGCGTGTGGGGTGACCGTCGCCGGGCCCGCGGCGCAGCAGGCGGCCGAGCTGACGGAGCAGGAGCGGCAGATCGCTCGGCGGGCGCGCGATGGACGGTCGAACGCTGAGATCGGGGCGGAGCTGTTTCTCAGCGCGCGGACGGTGGAGTGGCACTTGCGGAAGGTGTTTTCGAAGCTGGGGATCAGTTCGCGGCGGGAGTTGGGGGTGGTGCTTTCTTGAGCGCCCCGCTCACTCCCCCTCACCGCAAAAGCGCCCCACCCAACTCCCGCCGCGAAGAAATCCCCGCCTTGGCAAAAACATTCCGCAAGTGCCACTCCACCGTTCGCGGACTGAGAAACAACTCCGCCCCGATCTCGGCATTCGACTGGCCAGCCGCGGCAAGCCGCGCGATCTGCGCCTCCTGCGGCGTCAGCACCGGCGCGCCGACCGTGCGCTTGCGCACCGTCTCGCCGGTGGCGAGCAGCTCCCGGCGTGCTCGTTCGGCGAAGGCCTCCATGCCGATGGTGATCGACGCCTCGTGGGCTGCGCGCAGTTCGTCGCGGGCTTGGGAGCGACGGTTTTGGCGGCGTAGCCATTCGCCGAACAGCAGGCGGGCGCGGGCCGTGAACGTGCCGAGGCCGCCTCGGGTGAAGTGGTCGATCGCTTCGCGGTAGCGGTCCTCCGCGAGCTTCTGCTCTGCGGTGAGTGCGGAGGCGAGTGCGCATGCGCCCAGGGCCCAGGGGGTGTCGGCGCGCGTCCAGTCGGAGAGGCGTTCGCAGGCGTGTGCCGCCGTCGCCGGTTCGCCGGCTCGGGTCGCGGCCTCGACCAGTTCGCTCAGGGTGCAGTAGTGGATGGCGAAGTCCGGGTACTCCAAGCCT
This sequence comes from Catenulispora sp. GP43, assembly GCF_041260665.1. Classification (NCBI taxonomy): domain Bacteria; kingdom Bacillati; phylum Actinomycetota; class Actinomycetes; order Catenulisporales; family Catenulisporaceae; genus Catenulispora; species Catenulispora sp. GP43. The sequence continues at coordinate 359,078 of NZ_JBGCCT010000007.1, forward strand.
CGGGTCGCGGCCTGCAATGCCAAGGGATAGTCGCCCGAGCCGTTGTAGAGGATCGCCCGCGCGTATGCCGCCAGGCCGATTTGGCGTCCCAGCCCTTGCTGTTCGCCGTTGCGGTCCATGGAATCGGCCAGTTCCAGCGCCGCCTGCTTCCGTCCTCGGTGGGCCGCCACCACGGCTCTGGCCGCTCTCTCCGTCGGCATACCCACGGCCTGTTGCGCGGCTGCGGCCTCGGCGAGCAGGTCCTCGGCCTCGGAGAAGCTGCCCGCGTATCCGACGGCGGCGGCTCGGTGCGCCAGTGCCCACGGCAGGGTTGAGCGCGCGCCGGTTTCGCGGGCCGAGCGCACGGCACGCTCCGTGATGTCCTGCAGTGCCCGCAGGTCGCCCAGCTCCATAGCCACGCTCGCGGCGTACCACAGCAGCGGCAGGCCCTGGCTGTCGGCGAACGAGCGCAGTGCCTGCTCCAGGGGTGCCACGGCGGCGACGGGTCCGTCCACGGCCCAGGTGAGCAGGCCCCGCGCCAGCTGGCCGGCGGCGTCCTGGCCGGTCGGCAGGTCGCGCACGACCTCGGCGGCGCGGCGTAGTCCGTCCTGGTCGTTGCGGCCGGCGCTCAGGGCCGCGCCGAGGGCCACCAGGGAGGTGAGGCGGGCGGCGGCCGGGTCCAGGTCGCGCAGTCCGGCGGCCGCGTCGAGCAGCGGGCCGACCGCGCCGTGGCCGGGGTTGACCATGTGCGTGGCCATGGCGCGCAGGCGGGCCGCGGTGGCTCCTTGCAGCGGATCCAGACGGCCCAGTTCGGCGGCGGTGACCAGGTCGGGTACCCGGGTCAGCAGTCCGGAATCCAGGTACGCCTGCGCCGCGGCCAGGGCTCTGCGAGCCCGGCCCTGCGCGTCCGGGGTGAGCGCGGCGGCGCGCTCCAGGAACGAACCGGCCGCTGCCCGGCCGCCGCGGGCCAGGGCCCGGTCGGCGGAGCGTTCCAGGGCCGCGGCGACGTCCTCGTCCGGTTCGACCGAGCCGTGGGCCCGGTGCCAGGCCCGGCGGTCGGGGTCGCGGTCGGCGTCGGTGGCCTCGGCCAGGGCGCGGTGCGCCGCGCGCAGGGCCACGGCGTCGGCTCCGCGCCAGACCGCCGAGCGCACCAGCGGGTGGCGGAAGCGGACCGGGGCGCCCATGGTGATCAGGTCCGCGGCCTCGGCCGGGGCGGCCGCGTCGGGGCCGACGTCCAGCAGGTCCAGGGCCCGCCACAGCAGCGGCGCGTCGCCGACGGGTTCCACGGCTGCCACCAGCAGCAGGGTGCGGGTCTGCGGCGGCAGCGCCTCCACGCGTCGGCGGAAACCGTCCTCGACGCGGGTCGCCACGCCCGCACCGGCGATGCCCGGTCCGCTGCCGTGAGGGCCGTGCCCGCCGTGACCGCCGAAGCCGAACGCCAGCTCCGCCGCGGTCCGGCTGCGCGGCAGCTCCAGCAGGGCCAGCGGGTTGCCGCCGGACTCGGCGACGATCCGGTCGCGCACGCGCGCGTCGACCTGGCCGGGCAGCGCCTCCTGCAGCAGCGTGCGCGCGTCGGCGTCCGTGAGGCCGGTCACGGCCAGACTCGGCAGTCCTGCCAACCCGGCCAGCCCGGCCGGCCCGTCCGCCTCGCCGTCGGCGAGCCGCTCGGCGAAGATCAGCGCCACCGCCTCGGCGTCCAGCCGCCGCCCGACGAACGCCAGCACCAGCCGCGACATCAGGTCCAGCCACTGCGCGTCGTCGACCAGGCACACCAGGGGCGAGGCGGCCGCGGCCTCGGCGAACAGCCCCAGCGTCGCCATTCCGACCAGCATCATCTCCGGCGGGTTGCCCGAGCTCAGTCCGAAGGCCACACGCAGCGCCTCCTGCTGCACCGGCGGCAGCCGGTCCAGGTGCGCCAGCAGCGGGGCGCAAAGCTGTTGCAGCGCCGAATACGCGAAGTCCGACTCGGCCTCGACGCCCGCGGTGCGGACCACCTGCACCTGCCGGGACTGTCCGGCCCGCGCCGCCCCCGCCGCCTGCGCGGCCGCATGCTCCAGCAGCGCCGACTTGCCGATGCCGGCCTCCCCGCGCAGCACCAACACCCGGCTGTGCCCGTCGCGCACGTCCCGCAGCAGGCGGTCCAGCGTCTCCAGTTCGCGGTCGCGGCCGAGCAACTGGTACCTCGTGTCGTGCGACATCGCTTCCTTACGGCGGTGGGGCCCCGTGGCCTGGTTCGTGCTCCGGGGAGCTGGGACCATCTTACGAATGATCACCGGCGCCGAAGCCGGCCGGCGCTGGGCATCGGCTGCTCCGGGGCTCCTGACGCGACGCCGTCAGATCCAGCCCTCCTCGCGCGCGATCCGCACCGCCTCGATCCGGCTGTGCGCGCCGGTCTTGGCGATGGCCCGCGACAGGTAGTTGCGGACTGTACCGTCGCTGAGGAACAGCTCGGCCGCGATGACCTTGGTGGGCGCGCCGTCCACCGATTTGAGCAGCACCTCCCGCTCCCGGTCGGTGAGCGGGTTGTCGCCCGCGGACAGCGCGGCCATCGCCAGGTCCAGGTCCAGCACCGGTTCGCCGGCGACGATCCGGCGCAGCCCGTCGACCAGCTGGGCCGGGGACACCTCGACGGTCAGGAAGCCGATCTGCGGGGCCAGCCGGGTCAGCGCCTTCAGCACCGTCGCCCAGCGCTCCACCAGGATCAGGACTTTGATGTCGGGCCGGCGCTCGCACAGCTGGGCGCACACCGTGTTCAGCGTCAGCGCGCCCGGCAGCTCGGCGTCCATCAGGACCACGCCCGGCCGGTGCCGCCGGACCGCCGGCCAGACGTCCTCCAGCCGGGTGGGCCGCGCCACCACCCGGAAGTCGCGTTCCCGGCCCAGCAGCGCGGCCAGCCCTTCCCGCCACAGAACAGCCCGTTGCGCCAGTGCGATCTCGATCAATGTCGACCCCATCCGCAGCAGTCCGCCTCCCGCGCAGCGCATTCAGACTAGCCAACGGATACTGCTTCGGAGAATGCCTCAGGCGAGATATCCCTTTGCCTCCCAGTGGATTAGCATTTCGATCGAAGCATACGCCTACCTGGTGCGCCGTGAATAGATGACCGCTCACCGGGGCGACTATCAGGCTTATGCGGCGCATATCAATTCGCTATTTGTTTCGAAGAAATCGGGGCCTGCGATTAGCGGTGTCAGCGACCTGATCCGATATGCCCTGGACGCTACGCCGCCAGCGCCGGCGCGGCCCGGTCGGCCAGCAGCCGCCGGATGTCCCGGACGGCCTCGCGCCCGGCGCGGTTGGCCCCCACGGTGCTGGCCGAAGGACCGTAACCCACCAGGTGCAGGCGCGGTTCCAGGACGACGCGCGTGCCGTCCATGGTGATGCCGCCGCCGGGCGCGCGCAGGTGCAGCGGCGCCAGATGGTCCAGCGCCGCGCGCCAGCCGGTGCACCACAAAATCACGTCCGCCTCGACGTTGCGCGGCGTCGGCGACGTGCCGGCATCAGGCGCGCCGGCATCAGTGCCGCTGACATCTGTGGCGGCGTCCCAGGCGACGCCGTCCGGCGTGATCCGGTCGAACATCGGAAGGCGGTCCAGCACCCCGGAGCGCTGCGCCTCGCGGATCGCCTCGGTCACCGGCAGGCCGGTGACGCCGACCACGCTCTGCGGCACCAGTCCGGCACGCACCCTGGCGTCCACCATGGCGACGACCTCGCGTCCGTACTCCCGCGTGAACGGCTGGTCGCGGAACACCGGCGGCCGGCGCGTCACCCAGGTCGTCGTGGCCCCGGCCGTCGCGAGCTCGGTGAGCAGACCGATCGCGGTGATGCCGCCGCCGACCACGATCACGCGCTTGCCCGCGAACTCCTGCGGGCCGGGGTAGGCGGCGGCGTGCAACTGGCGTCCGCGGAAGGTCTCGCGGCCGGGGTAGTACGGCCAGAACGGCTTGTTCCACGTGCCGGTCGCGTTGATCACAGCGCGCGCGGCCCAGGTCTCAGTGGCGGTCTCGACCAGCAGGCGCTCCTGCGGCCCGTAGCGCACGGCCTGGACCGCGGCCGGCCGGTGCACGGCCAACTGGAAGTGCTCCTCGTACTGGGCGAAGTAGCGCGGAACCGCCTCCGAGGCCCGCTCGCGCGGCGACGGGGCCTCGAAGGCCATGCCGGGCAGGTCGAAGATCCCGTTGACGGTCTCCATCCGCAGCGAGGGCCAGCGGTGCTGCCACGCGCCGCCCGGTGCCCGGTCGCCGTCCAGGACCACGTAGCCGGTATCGGGGGCGAAGCCAGCTCTGCGCAAGTGGTAGGCGCTGGACAGACCGGCCTGGCCGGCACCGATCACTACGACGTCCGTCATGCGCGTGGCTTCGTTCACGCCGGATGGAACAACCGAACCCGATCAATCCTTCCGGCCGTCGACGAAGACCATGCGCAGTTCGCTGGTGTATCGGCGGCCCTGCCGATCGCGCAGCCAGCAGTGGTCGGTGTCGGGCAGCATCTCGGAGAAGGCGATGGCGGACGTGCCCTGCTGCTCCTGCTCCTCCCGCGCCGAGGTGCGCACGCACCGGGCCAGCAGGTGGACGAACGCCGGGCTGCGGAAGTCGACGAACGTCGGCTTGTCCTCGGTCGCGACGCGGTAGAACATGCGGGCCGGCAGCTCCTGTGCCGCGCGCCACAGGCAGGCTTGGCGGTAGCGCTCGGCCTCGTCCTTCAGCTTCGCCCAACCAAGGTCCTCCAGCGCGAAGGTCCACGATTCCCGGGCCAGCACCAGGCGGCCGATGGTGACCCGGGGTGTGTGCGCGGTCTTCGTCAGCGGCGAGAAGCCGTTCACCACGGCGGCCGTCAGCTGCTCGCCGAGGGTTTCCATCAGGGGCCAGCACTCGCCGGTGCGCAGGGAACGGACTGTCAGCCGCGCCGCCGGGCTGGTCTGATCGCGTTCCACGACCAGCTCGGCGGCGCTGGCCACGTCGCCCGGCGCGCCGGTGCAGTCCGCGTACATGGTCCAGTAGCGGTACGCGGGCGACAGCAGCGCCGAGGGGTAGGTGCGCGAAGTCACCTGGCGGGACGCCTTCGCGGGCACCGCCACGACGCGGTCCGGGAGCACGGCCTCGTCGACGGCGACGAGAGCCGGCAGGTCTTCGTGGAACTCGGCCAGGGGCCGGGCGTCCAGGGTGTTCATGGCCATGTGCAGCTCGCCGAGGACGCACAGGAAGTCGCCGTTCTGCGCCGCCTCGGCGTCACGCGCGGCGATCATCAAATCAGGAGCCTGGTACACGGCTGAGGACCAGGGGGCTGATTCCCCGGGACTCGCCGGGAACGCCTCGCGGACGGCGGCGGCCAGTCCGTCCAGGGGGACCTTGTGGCGGCTGACGCCATCAGGGATCTGCAACAGCTCCGACCAACGCCGGCGGAAATCGGCGACCACCTCGGAGACCGGTGCGGGGAGTTCGCGGAAGGAGAAGTACAGATCGGGCGTCGCAGCCTGGACCAGCGCCGCCAACGGGATCGCGGTCGCCTCGGCGCGCGCGCTGAGCCGGTCGAAGATCTGGCCGAAGCGCGCGGCGTAGGCCCGGCCGGCTTCGGCGACCAGCCAGCGCGCGCTGTCCAGGATCGCCGACAGCGGCTCGGCCACCGCCTCCAGGATCTGCGGCCCGAGCTCGACGCGGACGTCCCGGCAGGTGTCCTCGAACAGGACGCAGCGGCCCGCGTAGGCCTCGCCGCCGCGCCGGGCCGCGGCGGTGCCGGTCAGCTTCTCGAAGACGGCGTCGGCGTGCGCGAGCCCGACGGCGAGGCGGTCGGCGTCGCCGGCGGCGGACGCCACCTCGTCGCGGGCGGCGATCAGCTCGTCGAGGGCGGCCAGCAGGCGTTCCCGGACGGCCTGGTCGGTGATCGTGTTGAGCTTGGCGCGCAGGGTGATCTCGGGGTCGGACTCCAGCGGGCCGGTGAGGTCCGCGATGAGGACTCCGCGCTCGACCAGGTCGGCGATCAGGCCGGTGATCGAGTCGGTGATCGAGTCGGCGATCAGCTCGGGATCCGATGTCAGCTCGCCGATCGTCGCCCTGCCGTCACACCGCCGGACCAGGTCCAGCTCCAGGGGCGTAAGGGCGATCTCGGCGCCGCGCACGCCGCGCACGCGAGCGTCGACGATCGCCTTGTCCTCGCTCAGTCGCGGCCGCAGATGCCCGATCACATCAGGATCTTGCGACAAGGCGCGCGCCACCTTGTCGATGGCCCAGTGCTCGAAGAACACCTTCCGCCGCGCGAGAAGTCCGGTGCCGGGCCGCGAGTCCAGGGCCGGGCCGTCGGCGACGGCGCGTCCCCACGCGACGGGGCCGAAGAAGCCGATCGAGTCGTTCTTCAAGGCGTAGCGCTGGACGTAGTTCGCGACGGTGAGCTCGGCTTGGCGGCGGACCTTGCCTTGGAGCGTGCGCCCGGAGGCCAGCTTGTCCAGGCAGTTGCGCAGGACCGAGCGGCTTTGCCAGGCCACGGCTTCGCGGAACGGGCCGTCGGCCGCGATCGCGCGGATCTGGGCACTGACATGCTCCGCCGCGGCGGCGTAGAGCGGCTGGAAGTCGGAGGCGTTCGCGGCCAGCGCCGCGTCGGCCAGACCTTTGGTACACAGCTGCTCGGCGAAGTCTGCCGGGAAGCCGGCGCCGCGCAATGCCCACTCGGTGCGCAAAGTCCACTCGCCGGCTTTCACGAATCCTCCAACCGTCGGCTGACCTCGGCGTCCGACAACGTCTCCAGCTCCGCGACCAGCAGCTCCTCGATCCGCGCGGCCAGCCCCGCGACCGTCGGGTCCTGGAACAGCAGCCCGACGTTCAGCTCCAGCCCCACCGTCTCGCGCAGCCGGTTCACCGCGCGCACCGCCAGCAGCGAGTGGCCGCCGAGGCCGAAGAAGTTGTCGTGCGCGCCGACGCCGGAGGCGCCCAGCACCTCGGCGAACACCGCCGCGACCGCCTCCTCCGCCGGGCCGTCGGGCGGGACCGCCGCCGTGCGGGCCTGCGGTGCGGTGCCGCCGAGGGTGGGGGCCGGCAGAGTGCGGCGGTCGAGTTTGCCGCTGGCGAAGCGCGCGATGGCCGGGACCGCGATGATGACGCTCGGCACCGCGTAGCCGGTCAGCCGGTCGCGGACCGCCGCGTGCACGCCGTCCACGCTCGGCTCGACGCCGGCGCCGAACGCCACGTAGGCGGCCAGGTACTTGTCCCCGTTCGGGCCCTGACACACCAGCGCCGCCGCGTCGGCGACCCCGGGCGCGCCCCGCAGTGCGGCGTCGACCTCGCCGAGCTCGATGCGCACGCCGCGGATCTTCACCTGTTCGTCGACGCGGCCGCGGAACTCCAGCGTGCCGTCGGCCAGCATCCGGCCGCGATCGCCGGTCCGGTAGATGCGCTCGCCGGGACGCCAGGGGTGCGGGACGAACGCGCCGGCGGTCTTCGGCGCGTCGCCGAGGTAGCCGCGCGCCAGTCCGACGCCGGCGATGCACAGCTCGCCGACCACGCCGGGCGGCACCGGGCGCAGCGCCGAGTCCAGCACCACCACCTCGTTGTTCGCCATCGGCCGGCCCAGGCTCACCACGCCGTCGCCGACCGCGTCCGCCTCGGCGCAGGTGTGGAACGTGGAGTCGATCGAGACCTCGGTGGCGCCCCAGGTGTTGTCCAGGCTCACCCGGTCGCCGAACACCTCGCGGAAGCGCTGCACCAGCCCGGCGCGCAGCGCCTCGCCGCTCGACAGGACACTGCGAAGCTTGCCCAGGCCCTTGATGTCGTCGTCGGTCAGCGCCTCCAGGACCAGGTCCAGGATCGCCGGCACGAAGTTCACGTGCACCGCCTGGAACCGCACCGCCGCCTCGATGATCGCCCACGGGTCGCGGTGCGCCCCCGGCGGCAGCACGGCCACGGTGCCGCCCACGGCCAGCGGCCAGAACACCTCCACCGCCGAGTCGTCGAACGTCAGCGTGGTCTTGTGCAGCACGACCTCCCCGGGCGCCAGATGGTGCCGCTGCTGCATCCACCACATCCGGTTCACCCAGCCGGCGTGGGTGCTCGCGACACCCTTGGGTTTCCCGGTCGATCCGGACGTGTAGTAGATCGAGCACAGGTCCAGCGGGGCCGCCTTCGCCACCGGGGCGCCGTCGCCGGCCATCGGCGAGCCGATGTAGCAGGCCTCGACGGTCAGCGGCGTGCACACCGCGCCGACCGCGATCTCGTCCTGCTCGGAGCCGACCAGGCACACCGGGGCATCGGCGTCCCGCAGCAACCCGACGATCCGCGCCGCCGGCGTCCCCGGCTCGATGGGCAGATACGCGCTGCCCGCCTTCAGGATGCCGAGCAGCGCCGCGACCAGATCCGGCGAGCGCTCCAGCAGCACCCCCACCGCGACGTCCGGTCCGGCCCCGGCGGCCCGCAGGCGCGCGGCGATCGCCTCGGCGCGCGCGTTCAGCTCGGAGTACGTCAGGGACCTGTCTTCGTCGATCACCGCGACGGCGTCCGGACGCGCCGCCGCCTGCCGTTCGAACAGCTCGTGCAGGCACCGGTCCGGGAACGGCGTGGCCTCGACCATCGCCAGCGCGCGCAGCTCCGCCTCCTGCGCGGCGGTCATCAGCGGGATGGTGCTGATCGGCGCCCCCGGATGCACCGCGATGTGCTCCAGCGCGGTGCGCAGCCGGCGGGCCAGCCGCTCGATGGTCTCGTCCTCGTACAATGCGGTGTCCCAGCCCAGCTCGCAGTGCAGCTCGTCGTCCTCGAGCACGAACCCCACCCCGAGGTCGTACTTGGCGCTGTGCCCGCGCGCGGTCAGCTCGGCCACCGCCAGCCCCGGGAAGCGCAGCGGCTCGCGCCGCCGGGCGCCGAAGTTCACGAGCACCTGGAACAGCGGCGTGCGCGCCAGGTCCCGTTCCGGGGCCAGTTCCTCGACCAGGCGGTCGAACGGCAGCGTGGCGTGGTCGTAGGCGTCCAGCGCGGTGTCCCGGACCCGTTCGAGCAGCGCGGCGAACGTCGGGTCGCCGGACAGGTCGGTGCGGATCGGCAGCATGTTGACGAACAGGCCGATCACGTCCTCGGCCTCGGCGCTGTGCCGCAGCCCGAAGGTCGTGCCGACCGTGACGTCGGTGGTGCCGGTGCCCTGGTGCAGTACCGTCTGCGTGGCGGCCATCAGGACCATGACCATCGTGGCCCCGTGGTCGCGCCCGATCTCCGCGAGCTGCGCCGTGGTCTCCGGGGACAGCGCGAACTTGCGCTCGGAGGCGCCGCGGCCGTCCCGCTGCGCCGGCCGCGGCCGGTCGGTCGGCAGTTCGAACGGCTCGGCGTCGGCGAGCGCCTCGCGCCAGTAGTCGAGGTCAGCCTCGGTCTGCTTCGGGTCCTCGTCCTGTTCGATGGCGAAGGCCACGTCGCGGTACTGGCCCGGCAGCTCCGGCAGCAGGATCGGCCGCTCCTCGGCCACCGCGGCGTAGGCCGCGGCCAGCTCCCGGTGCAGGATGCCCTGCGACCAGTCGTCGAAGGCCAGGTGGTGCGCGGTGATCGCGAGCACGTGGTCCTCCGGGCCCAGCCGCATCAGCCGCACCCGCATCGGCGGCCCGGCCGCGACGTCCAGCGGCGTGCGCGACTCCCGCTCCAGGAACGCCCGCAGATCGTCGGGGTCCAGGTCGTCGCAGGACACTGTGATATCCGAAGCCGGCCGCAGGATCCCGACCAGGCCGTCGCCGTCCTGGCCCACGCTGGTGCGCAGCACCTCGTGGCGCTCGGCGACGGCCCGGACGGCGGCGATCAGCGCCCGGCGGTCCAGCGGGCCGGTCAGGTGCAGGAAGACCGGCGTCAGGTAGCCGCCCGGCAGGGTGCTGAGCTGGTCGACGAGCCAGGTGCGCTGCTGGTCGCGGGAGAGCCGGACCCGGGTGTCCCGCCCCGGATCGGGCTGCGGGGGAGCGGTGGGGGAGGTCATGGCGTCCTTCCGGCCGGCGACAAGGCGCGCCCATCGTGCGGGCGCGGGCTATCGGCGGGCCTTCCCCGGTGCATCGCGCGCGGATAGGGCGCTGATAGGGGCGGCGGGAAGCATGGATCTCATGACATCGGACGTGAACGGCGGCATCGAGGCGGCCGAATTGGCACAGGCTCCTGAGTTGGCACAAGCTCCTGAATTGGCCCAAACCATCGCGGACATCTTCAGCGAGGTCTTCGGCGGCGGCCCGGTCGAGCCGGACAGTGACTTCTTCGACATCGGCGGCGACTCGATCCTCGCGGCCAAGGCCGTGGTCCGGCTGCGCAAGAAGCTGGACATGACGGTGACGATGCGCGACGTGTTCAGTGCGCGCACCGCCAAGGCGCTCGCCGTGGTGCTTTCCGACCGGGTGGGCTGAGCCGGCTGCCGGGCAACCCAGCGGCCCGGCAGCCGCCGGCCGCCCGCCGCCCACCGCCCGCCGGCCGCCGGCCGCCGGTCAGGCGACGATGTCGAACCCGATCGCGGCGACGGCCGCCGCCAGCCGCCGCCGCACCTCCGCGGGCGTCCCGCCGGTGCCGATGACGTACCCGAGCCGGTCGTAGGACGCCTGGGGCCGGCGCACCCGCGTCCCCTTGTCCACGCTCAGCGTCACCTCGCTGATCCCCTCCAGCGCGGCGGCATCGCGCAGCCCTGATACCGCGTCCAGGACCCCGTCGCGCTCGGCGAGCAGGAACCGGATGCCCGCCACGACGCTCGCGCGGTCCGGCAGCACCGGCTTGGCCCCGGACGCCGCGACGATCTGCGCCTGGAGCACATCGGCCCCGGTCGCCAGCCGCACCAGCTCCGGAATCATGCCGCCGGCCATCCGGGCGTTGATCTCGATGACCAGCGGGCCGCGCTCGGGATGCAGCCGCACCTCGGTGTGCGTCGGCCCGTTGCGGATGCCGGCCGCGGCCAGCGCCGCGCCGACCTCGCTGAGCAGAAGCCGGTGCGTCTCCGGCGCGAGCGGCGCCGGGAAGACATGCCCGGCCTCGACGAAGAACGGCGGCGGCGCCATCGTCTTCTCGGTGACGCCGAGCGCGTGTGCGACACCGTTCACGCTGAACATCTCCACGCTGTACTCCGGCGCCTGGACGTACTCCTCGACCAGCAGCCGGCCGGCGGCCGGCTGGTCGCGGGTGTTGGTGCGGACCGCCAGGATCCGCCGCGCCAGCTCTTCGGCCTCGGCCTCGTCGTGGCACAGCAGCACGTTCAGCGACCCCGACTCGTCGACCGGCTTGACCACCGCCGGCAGGCCGATCCGGTCCAGCGCCGCCGGCAGCTGGTCCAGACGTTGCACCAGCTCGAAATCGGGCTGCCCGACCCCGGCCGCGGCCAGCACCCGCCGGGTGCGTCCCTTGTCCCGGCACACGCTCACCGCCTCCGGCGGATTGCCCGGCAGCCCCAGCGCCTCGGCCAGCCGCGCCGCCTCGAACAGGTAGAACTCGCTGGTCGTGGTGACGCCGGCGATGGCCGATCCGGTCGCGAGCGCCCGGGTGGCCGCCAGCAGGGCGTCGAAGTCGTTGGTCTGGCAGCCCGCGACCCTGGCCCCGGTGTCCTCCAGCCCCCGGTAGCGGGACGGCCGGCTGGTCAGCAGCACCGGCTCGAACCCCAGCTCGGCGGCGGTGACCAGGGCCCGCATCCCCGATCCGGTGGTGTTCGACTCGACGAACAGCAGCTTCCTCATCATGCCTCCGCATCATGCCGGTACCACGGACCCGCTGTATCAGGGTTCAGACATCAGACCCCTGAAGGCGTCGGCGGCACCTCCACCGGGCTGCTCCACGACCACGCGGTCACCGGCTGCCCGTACGGGACGCGTTCGGGTTCCCGCCGGACCGGCAGGTCGTCCAGCCCCTTCGCCTCCCAGTGCCCTGAGTCGAACACGGTGTCGGCGTACCGGTCGCCGCGGTCCGGCAGGATCCCCACCACGACCGCGGGCCCGGCCAGTTCCCCGACGACGTGCCGCAGCACCCGGTACACCGACCCCGAGGTGTTCCCGCCGAAGATCTGCTGCTCGGCGGCCAGCGCGTGGGTCGCGGCGAAGGCCTCGCGGTCGTTGAGCCAGTGGATGTCGTCGATCTGGCCGTGGTCCAGGTTCGGCGGCAGCATGCTGTTGCCCAGGCCGCTTTGCAGCCGCTGCGGCCAGTCCGGCTGCCCGAACAGGACGCTGCCGACGCAGTCCACCCCGACCACCCGCAGCTCCGGCAGCTTCGCGCGCAGCGCCCGCGCCGTCCCGCACAACGACCCGCCGCTGCCCACCGAGCCCACCAGCACGTCCACGTGCCCGAGCTCGGCCAGCAGTTCCTCGGCCAGCGTCCGGTAGGCCGCCGGGTTCTGCGGGTTGCTGTACTGGCGCGGCCAGAACGCCCCCGGCAGGGTCCTGAGCAACTCGTCCAACAGCTCCAGGCGCGCGCTCTGCCAGCCGTGCGAGGACATCTGCTGCACGACGTGCACCTCGCAGCCCAGCGCGCGCAGCTTCGCCAGCGTGATCTTGTCGATCCGGGGGTCGGTGACGATGTGCACCGGATGCCCCAGCGCCGTCCCGACCAGCGCCACCCCGAGGGCCATCGTCCCCGACGAGCTCTCGATCAGCGGCGCGCCGGGCGCCAGCTCGCCGGACTCCCGGGCGGTCAGGATGATCTGCCGCGCCACCCGGTCCTTCATCGCGAACAGGTTCTGCAACTCCAGCTTGGCGTAGCCGCGCACCCCCTCGGCAGCGGGCAGGTTCAGGGCCACCAGCGGGGTGTGGCCGACGGCGTCTATCACAGAGTCGAAGAGCACGGCATCGCCTCGAAGATCGGCCAGGACCGGTGGACCTGGGACGGGTCGGTGAGCAGCGGATCGGACAGGCAGTGGTCGACCCGGACCGCGCTGACGCCGGGCAGCGCCGCGCAGGCGCGCCGGGCCGCGGCCAGGCGGTCGATGTAGCGGGGGTCGTCGTCGGACAGCAGGATGCCCAGGACCGTGCCGCTGTGCGCGGCCACGACGCCGAGCCCGCCGACCCGCTGGCAGGCCGCGACCATCGGCTGCAGGCAGCGCTTGGGCCGCAGCCGCTGGTTCATCAGGGCACTGGCGGTCGCCACCCGGCCGATGGCCGCCGGATCGCAGCGCGCGGCGGCGTCGCGGGCCAGCTCCAGCAGCCGGGCGTAGGCGCGTTGCTGGGCGCCGGTGAAGCGCTTGGGCACCCGGTTGTACTCCACCGTGTCCACCTTGCCGCCCTCGTCGACACCCACGACCGTCATCGGCGGCAGGTGCCCGATCCGCTCGTGCAGCCGCACCTCGCGGTGCCGGAAGGCGACCGAGCCGTCGTACATGACACCGTCGGTCGGCTCGACCTCGCGCAGCAGGTCCTCGATGCGCGCCGGGTCCGGCTCGGCGCGCAGGGCCCGGCCGACGGCGCGCGCCGTGGCCACCAGGTCGGCCGAGGAGCTGGCGAAGCCCTTGCCCTCGGGCAGATCCGTGGTGATCTCCAGGACGCCGCCGCCGGGGGCGCCGAGGGCCGCGAGCATGGTCGTGGCCAGGCGGCGGGCCTTGCTCTTGTGCGGCGGGACGACGGTGATGCCGGCGGCCCGCGGCTGGTAGCCGAAGCTGCTGGTGCTCCAGCGGTCGATCGGCAGCGTGACGAGGAAGTCGGTGTCCGAGGCGGGCAGGCGGCCTTGGAGGAGTTCGCCGAAGGTGCCGAAGGCGCGGCCGATCGCGGCGGCGGAAACCGGGACCGTCGCGGGGTGCCCGGCGGTCACCGGGCGCGGTTCGGGGTCGGCTGCGGGTTCGGGGCCGAGGCGGGCCGTAGGCCCCGCTCGGGCATGGCGTCCAGGCCCGACAGCGCCGCCTCGACGGTCACGCGGCGGAACTCCCAGGCCTTCTCCAGGCTCGCGGCGGTCGCGTCCTGTTCGTCGAGCAGCGCCCGGACCGCCTCGGGATGCGCCGAGCCCGGCGTCAGCTTCCTGAGAAGGTCGGCGACCGGGTCGAAGGCCCCTTCCAGGACCGCCGCCGGATCGCTGATCGGATGGCCCGCATCCTGACCGATGCGGGCCAGCGCGGCCGGATCGGTGTCCATTGGCCGGCGTCCGGTCTCCAGCGCGGCGGTGATGTAACGGCCCGCGACGACCTGCGCGGTGCGCCAGGGGACGCCCTCCTCCAGCGCCAGCCGGTTGGCCAGCGAGAAGCCGCCGAGGTATTCGCGGTCGCACAGTTCGCGCATCCGGTCAGTGCGGAACACGGCTGCGTCCAGGACCGCGCTGAGCAGCCGGCACAGCGAGTCCAGGTCGTCCAGCGCCTGCGTCAGGCCGCGCGAGCCCTCCTTCGAGACCTCCACGGTATTGCTGAACGGGGTGTTGCGCTGGGCCGCGACGACGTCGGCGTACCAGCCCGACAGGTGGGCGCTGCGTCCGCGGATCCGTTCCAGCACCGGGTAATTCTTCTTCTGCGGCATCGCCGAGGAGATGCCGGCCAGTTCGTCCGGCAGTTCCAGGAACCCGTGGCCGCTGCCGGCCCAGGCCATCAGGTCGGTGACGAACCGGCTCAGGCCCACGCCGAGCGTCGAGCACTGCGCGGCTAGCGTCAGCACCCAGTCGCGCGAGGCGACGGCGATCAGCGCGTGCGGCTCGGGCACGGCGAAGCCGAGCAGCGTCGCCAGCAGGTCGCGCGGCCAGGGCAGCTCCTGGCCGGACATCGCCCCGGCGGCCAGCGGGCAGCGGTCCAGGGCGTCATAGACGGCCAGCAAGCCCTCCAGGCCGCGCAGCAGGTGCGATGACAGGGCGCTGATGTAGAAGCCGGGCGTCACGACCTGCGCGGCCTGCAGATGGGTGAAGCCCGGCATCACGTCCCGCAGATGCCGCCGCGCCAGGTCGCGGGCCGCGGTGGCGGTGCCGGCCAGGACCTGGGCCGAGGCCAGCAGCCGCTCGCGCCCGTACATCAGCTGCGCGCAGGCCTGCAGGTCGTTGCGGCTGCGATCGACGTGCCAGCGCGGGACCGGCGCCCGGCGATGGGTCTCGATCTCCAGGCTCAGCGCGATGTCGGAGAAGTTCTCCGCCGGGTCGGCGGTGATCGTCCCGGCGGCCTCGGTCAGCGCCCGCGCCAGCTGGTCGCTCTCGTGCGCGCTCAGCACCCGCATACGCTCGTACGCGACCAGCAGCGCCTTCTCGATACGGACGTAGTGCGGCAGCAGACGCCGCACCTCATAGCGGAACTGCGGCTCGAGGATCTCCTCGTGCAACAGCTGCGCCGGGGGACTGCTGACACGGCCCGTCACCGGTGCCGGGTCCGATCGCGTGTCCGATCGCATGGTTCCGCTCACCGCCACCTCGCTTCGCCTGGCCGCCGGATCGCCGCGGCGCCCCAAGCTCGCAGCGCCGGCTATCGGCGCCCTTTCGCCCCGCGATGCCCCGCCGATGCCACAGCGATAACCGCGACACCGGCCCCACGGGTAACAGTGTGCGGACAGCGCGGTGTGAACTCGGCGAGGCGGAACCGGCGACGCCGATCGCCCCAGGCGAAGGTGGGTGGCTCGAAGGTGAGTGTCCTGCGATGGTCGGTGGCGGACGCCGACCGGATGGCGCGCCGGCTGGCGGTGCTGCGCCGCTGCGGCGCATGGGTGGACAAGGCGGTGGTGCGCCCCGGCTTCACCGAGCCGGAGCGGCGCGCGCAGCGATACGTGGCACGCGAGGCGGTGCAGGCCGGGCTGCACGCTTGGGTGGACGCGGCGGGGAACTTGTTGGTGCGGCGGGCTGTGGGGGATGTGGGCGACATGCGCGATGCGGGTGCTGCGGCGGCCGGGCACGCCAGCCTCGTGGCCGGGCAGGTCCCCGGCTGTGCGGCGGCGGGTCGCGGGAACCATCTGCCCGGCCAGCTCGCGAGCGATGCGACCGGTCCCATCCCCCGCCTGATCCTCGGCGCGCACCTCGACACCCCTCCCGGCGGCGACCGATTCGGCGGCGCACACGGCGTGGTGGCGGCGCTGGAAGTGCTCCAGGTGGTCGCCGAAAGCGCCGGGGACCGGGACCTGGCATGCGAGCCGGTGCTCGTGGTGTTCGCCAACAGCGCCGGCGCCCTGTTCCCGCATCCCGGCTGGGGCGCCAAGGCGGTGCTGGGCAGCGTCGAGCGTGAGCCGGCCGACCGGTTCGGCACGCCGTTGCGGCATCCGCTGCACCAGGCCGGCGGCGACCTGGACGCGCTCGACTCCGCGGCATGGCCGGTGCCCCCGGCGGCGTGGCTCGGCATAGAGGTCGACCGGTGCGGTGAGCTCGACGGCTCGGCCGGTCTGGGGATCGTCGCGGGATTTCAGGGGCGCGCGTCGTTCGAGATCCGTGCCGGCGCTCGCGGCGGTCCCGTCGACCTGGCGGTGAGCGAGTCGCTGGCGGCTGTGGCGGCCGCCGAGCACGGCTCCGTCACCCTCGGCCGCCTGATCCTGCCGTCCGACGAGGTTCTCGCGCTCGTCGAACTCTGTGATCCGAGCCCTGCGACCCTGGCGGCGGTGCAGAACATAGCAGCGCGAGTCGGCAGCCCGGTCGTCGTACGAAGTGTGCTCACCGCCGATCCGGTGGACGCCGACACCGCGCTCGCCAAGCTCCTCGCTGAAGCCGCCGACCTCCAGTCCCTGCCCCACACCCCGATCACGACCCGGGCCGGCGGCGACGCCCAGCTGTTCGCCGCCGCCGTCCCCGCCGTCCCCACCGGCACCCTGCTGCTCCCGGCCACCGGCGACCGGGTCGCAGGCCCCTGCCTCACCGCCGCGGTCGAGGTCCTGCTGCAGGTCACCCGCACCGTGGTGGGCCTGCGATAGACAACCGATAGCCGAGCGCAGGCCGCTGCCCGGACGATGGCCCCACCACGCGAACAGGGAGGCGGCCAGATGACCGCGGACACGGCGAAAGTCGTCGTCAACGACGAGCAGCAGTACGCGCTCTGGCCGGCGAGCCGGCCCTGCCCGGCGGGCTGGACGGACACCGGCGTGAGCGGAACCCGCGCCGAATGCCTGGAGCACGTCGAGCGGGTCTGGACCGACATGCGGCCGCGAAGCCTGCGCGAGCGGCACGGCGAGGCCGGCTGACGGCCTGTCGCGGGGATCAGGGACCTGGCGAGAAAAACAGGGGCGTGCCGCCGCGTCGGCAACACCGCAGTCGAGTCGGCGCGGCGGTGCACGTCACCCGGGCTCCGCAGCCCCCTGATATACCGCGGGACCCGCGGACCCGCCCTCTGCCACCGCCCTCTGCCACCGCCCGAACGGAGCCGTGATGTCCTCCACCACCACTCCCGGAGCCCGAACCCTCTCCCCGGAGCGCCGGGCGTTGCTGGAGCGCAGGCTGCGCGGGGCGACCGTGCGTCCGGCGGGCCCCGTCCCGAGGCCCGGCGGCGGCCCGGCACCCCTGTCGCCGGTCCAGCACAGCATGTGGGTCATGGACCAGTTCCTCGCGGACAACTCGGTCTACAGCGTCTACCGCGCCGTGTGGCTGCGCGGGCCGATCGACGTCAAAGCCCTGCGTCACGCCACTGACGAGCTGATCCGCCGCCACGAGATCCTGCGCAGCGTCTACCCCGATCCGGCCGATCCGGTCCAGGTGCCGTTGCCGCCCGGGGACGCGGATCTCGAAGTGGTCGACCTGGCCGCCGCCCCCGACGGCCGGACCGCCGCGCTGGCCTTGGCGACCTACGAAGTCGCGCAGCCGTTCGACCTCCGGCACGGCCCACTGTTCCGCGTCCGCGTGTATCAGACCACGCTGACCGAAGCCCTCCTGCTGCTGGCCATGCACCACATCGTCAGCGACGAATGGTCCTGCGACGTCCTGGCCCGCGAGTTCAGCGCGCTGTACGCGGGAGCCGACCTCCCCGAACCCGAACTCCAGTACGCCGACTTCGCCGCGTGGCAGGCCCACCGCGTCGAAGGCGCGCTCGCCGAGCAACAGACCGAGTACTGGCGCGCCAAGCTCGGCCCCGTCGATCACATCCTGCGCCTGCCGACCACCCGGCAGCGTCCCGCGCAGCCCACCTTCCGCGGCGGCAGCGTCTCCGTCCCGCTGTCCGCGGAGACCACCGCCGCGCTGCGTGCCTTCGTCGCGGCCCGGGGCACGACCGTCTTCGCCGCCCTCTTCACCGCCTTCGCCGCCGTCCTGGGCCGGGCCGCCGGGCAGGAGCGCTTCGCGATCGGCACGCTCACCCTGGGCCGCGCGTGGCGCCAGACCGAACCCCTGCTCGGCATGTTCGCCAACACCGTCGCCGTCCCGGTCGACCTCACCGGCGACCCCGGCTTCGCCGGCGCCCTGGCCCGCACGGCCGAGGAGGTCGCCGGGGCGCTCGACCACCAGGACATCTCCTTCGAACAGGTCGTCGCCGCGGTCCGGCCGGCGCGCGACAGCTCTCGCAACACCCTGTTCCAGGTCCTGTTCCAGTCGGTCCAGGCCGATGCCGGGCGCTGGAGCGTGCCGGGCCTGGACGTCGAACCGGTGCAGCTGCACAACGGCTCGCAGAAGTTCGACCTCACCATGATCGCGGTCAACCGTCCCGAGGTGGTCGAACTTCAGCTCGAATACGCATCAGACCTCTTCGATCACGCCGACGCCGAGCGCCTGGCCGAACGGGTCGTCGGCGTCCTGGAGCAGGCCATCGCCGATCCTACGATCCGGCTGTCAGCTGTGAATCACGTCCCGGACCGGGAGCGGGAACTGGTTCTGCACACCTGGAACCAGACCCGCCGAGAGATCCCAACTGTCCCGTTGCACACCCTCGTCGAGCGCCAAGCCGACCGCGTCCCCGACGCCGCCGCGGTGATCGACGCCGACGGCACCGTCGCCACCTACCGCGAATTGGACGAGCGCGCCAACCAGCTGGCGCACCGGCTGCGCGTCGAGGGAGTGGATCGGGAGACGCCGGTCGCGGTCTGCCTGGACCACGGCATCGGCTTGTTCGTGGCCCTGCTCGGCGTCCTCAAGGCCGGCGGCAGCTACGTCCCGTTGGACCCCGGCCATCCGGCCGAGCGGCTGTCCTTCGTCATCGGGGACACCCGCGCGCGGATCGTGGTGACCCGAGAAGGGTTGCTCGGCCTGTTGCCGCCGCTGCTCCGCCGCTCGGCGCTGTGTCTGGACCGGGACGCCGCCGCCCTCGACGCCGAGCCACGCTGCCGCCGTCCCGCCGCGAATACGAACCCTGACGACCTGTGCTACATCATGCACACCTCGGGCTCGACCGGCCGCCCCAAGGGCGTCATGATCTCGCACCGCGGCCTCGTCAACTATCTGACATGGGCGATCGACGCCTACGGCATGGACGGCGCCTCCGGCGCCCCGATGCTCGGCTCGCCCGCGTTCGACCTGTCGGTCCCGAACTTCTGGCTGCCGTTGATCACCGGGAACGACGTCACGGTCCTGTCGCCGGACCGCAGCCTGGCCGGGCTGGCCGCCGTTCTCGCCGAACCCCGCGATTTCAGCCTGCTGAAAGCCACCCCCGGCCACCTCGGTGTGCTGCGCGGCCATCTCGGCGAGCGTGAAGGGCTGGACTCCGTACGGACGTTCGTCCTCGGCGGCGACGAGCTGCGGCCGGAGAACGTCGCGGCATGGCGCCGGATCTTCCCGCGCGGCCGGATCATCAACGAGTACGGGCCGACCGAGACCGTCGTGGGCTGCTCGATCCACGAGGTCGGGCCGGATATACAGGCGACGGTCCCGATCGGCCGCCCGATCGCCAACACGTTTATGTACGTCCTCGACGACACTCTGAACCCGGTCCCCGTCGGGGTGCCCGGCGAGTTGTGCATCGGCGGGGACGGAGTGGCCCGCGGCTACTTCGCCCGCCCCGGGCTGACCGCAGAGAAGTTCGTGCCCGATCCGTACTGCGGCGTCCCCGGCGCGCGCATGTACCGCACCGGCGATGCCGCGCGGTTCGCCTCGAACGGCGAACTGGAGTTCCTGGGACGCCGGGACCGCCAGGTGAAGATCCGCGGCTACCGGGTGGAGCTCGGCGAGATCGAGGCGGTGCTGGCGCGGCATCCGGAGGTCGGCGAGGCGGTGGTCGCCGTTCACGACGACGGTCCCGGACGGCGCCGGATCGTCGCGTACATCGTCGCGGCGCTCGGTGCGCCGCAGGACCCGGCGCCGCTGGCCGCCTTCGCCGCCGCCGAACTGCCGGAGCACATGGTCCCGGCGCTGTGGGTGTTCCTGCCCGAGCTGCCGCTGACCGCCGGGGCGAAGATCGACCGCGACCGGCTGCCGGCGCCGGACGCCACTGCGCACCGGCTCGACGAGGGCGGACAGAAGTCCGAGCCGGTCGGCGAACGCGAGCGGGAGTTGGCCCGGATCTGGTCCGAGGTGCTGGGCGCCGAATCCGTGGGACGGCACGACGACTTCTTCGCCCTCGGCGGCGACTCGATCCTGGCGATCCAGGTGGCGACGCGGGCCAGGCAGGCGGGGATCGATGTGACGCCGCGGCGGTTGTTCGAGCTTCGGACGGTCGCCGCGCTGGTCGAGGCGGTGTCCGGGATGCCTGAAGGGTGCTCCGTCGACGTGGTCGAACGGCGTGAGGCCGGCTCGCGGACCGGCCCGCTGCCGCCGACGCCGATCCAGCATCTGATGGCCGACACCGGGATCGAGCTGGATCGGTACGTCATGCCGGTGTTCGTCCAGTGGCGTGGCGGGGTGCGGCCGGAGGTGCTGGAGGCGGCGCTCGTCGCGCTGGTGCGGCAGCATGACGCGTTGCGGATCAGGGTTCTGCGGGGCGTCGACGGGCAGCTTGAGGCGTCGATCGTGGACTCGGTGGCGGATTCGGCGGCGGATTCGTTGCTGGATGTCGTCGAGGAAGCCCATGGCGATGGCGATCTCGCGGCGGTCGCGGCTTCGGCTGCCGAGCGGCTGAGCCTGAGCGAGGGGCCGGTTCTGCGTGGCGTCCTGCTGCGGACGGCGGCGGAGGATCGCGTGGCGCTGATCGCGAACCACTACGCGGTCGACTCGGTGTCGTGGGCGATTCTCCTGGAGGATCTGGAAACCGCCTATTGCCAGCTGGAGCTTGGAGAATCGGTCGAGCTTCCGACGTCGACGACACCGTTCAAGGAGTTCGCGGAGCGGCTGGCGGAGTATGCGAACTCTGATGCGTTCGCCGCTGAAGCCGATCGTTGGTTCCAAGCTGGTGACGAGGTCGCGGGCCTGCCGGTCGACGGGGATGGGGCCGGTCCCAGCGCCGAGCAGGTCATCCGGTGCGGGCTTGCGGAAGAGGAAACCAGGACCCTGATCTCGGTGGTTCCGTCGGCTTATGGGACGCGGATCGACGACGTGCTGCTGACCGCCGTGGCCGGGGTGGTGGGCCGGTGGACCGGACGCAACGTCGTGGATCTGGAGCAGGAGCGTCATGGGCGGCATCCGCTGTTCGACGATGTGGATCTGACGCGGACCGTCGGGTGGTTCTCAGCGTTCACCCCGGTGCGGCTGCACGTCACGGCCGGCGACTGGGGCGCGCGGCTGCGCAGCGTCAGCGCGCAGTTGGCCGCGTTGCCGCCGGACGGGTTGGGCGCCGGGTTGGCGCGGTACTCGCGGCGTGACGGCCGGGGCTGGCCGGCGCGGCGTCCGGGGATCGCGGTGAACTACCTCGGGCGGCTCGATGATCAGCACGGCGGGCTCAGCCTCATGCGGCGGCTCGCCGCGCCGCAGGGGTGGAGCGTGCAGGCCGGCGGGACGTTGCCGCACGCGATCGAGGTGAACGCCGCTGTCGTTGACGGGCGGTTGCAGACGGCGTGGAGCTTCGCAGAGAGCGTATTCCGCCGGGAGACTGTGGCTGCGCTGGCCGAGGACTTCATCGCCGAACTGAAGGAGCTGATCACGCACTGCGCGGCGGTCGGCACCGCGGTGCGTGGCGGGCTCAGCCACGGCGCGCTTTTCCCGGGCGCCCCGCTGATCCTGGAATCCATGGCGGAGAACGGGATTCCCGGCGCCGCGCTGGCGGTGATCGGCGACGATGGCGAGGTCACGGCTGTGTGGGGCGAGGGGGTGCTGCGGGCCGGGGCGGCGGGGGTGGCCGGTGCGGCCGGGCCGGCCGGGGTGGCCGAGCCGGTAACTGGCGAGCCGGTGACTGGCGAGACGGTGTTCCCGGTGGGATCGATCTCGAAGCACGTCACGGCTTTGGCCGTGATGCGGCTTGTCGATCGGGGCGTGGTGGCGCTGGATGAGGATGTGAACCGGTACTTGCGGTCGTGGCGCGTGCCGGCGTTCGGGCAGGGAGCGCAGGCGGGCCCGGTCACGGTGCGGCACTTGCTCGGGCACACCTCGGGCTTCAGGGAGATGAAGCAGCTCTACCTGCCGCCGGACGGACCGGTGCCGACGCTCGTGGAGGTGCTGGAAGGCGGCACCGACTTCACCGACGGACCGGTGCGGCCGCATTTCGCGCCGGGTACGGCGTTCGAGTACAGCAACGCGAACTCGGCGGTGCTGGAGCAGCTGCTGGTCGACGTGACGGGGGAGTCGTTCCCGGCGGCGGTGGCAGCCCTGGTGCTGGATCCGCTCGGCCTGACCGCGACCCGCTTCAGCGCACCGGACGCCGCACCGGGCGCCGCATCGCCCACTGCCACCCCGCTCACCGGCCACCAGCCCGACGGCACACAGACCGACCCCACAGCCCACCTCTCGATCCCCGCAGCCGCCGGCGGCATCTGGTCCACAGCATCGGACCTGGCGCTCCTCGGGCGCGATCTGCAGCGCGCGGCGACGGGCAGACCTGCGGTGCTGCTCAGCCACGAGGCTGCGGTGCAGATGCTGCGACGGCCTGCTTTCTCGAACTACGGTTTGGGCGTCACGATTCACGGCACCGGCGCTGATCAGTGGTTCAGCCACGGAGGCGAGGTTCCTGGGTTCCGCTCGGTGCTGATTGCTTATGCCGGGCGGCCCGGCGGATTCGCGTTGCTGACGAACAGTGCGCGGGGTGCGGGGCTGATGTACGACATCTTGCTTGCTGCGGAGGACAGTCGCTGAGGTGCAGTGGGCCTCTAAAACCCGTCGCTCAGCACATTCACCAACGCTGAAGCGAACCGCTCACCGGCCCCCGCCGGCAAGCGCGGACTCCACTGCACATCGCACTCCATGTCGCCGGACTGGTGGAAGATGCGCACCACCAAGTCCGTCTTCTCCTCCAGGAACTTCGGATACAGGTCCGTCGAGTACCCGATGTCGCCCGCGCGCCAGGCGAGGCCGCGGGGCGTCGTGCGGTAGCTCAGCATCAGGGCGTCGAGGCGGGATTGGCTGTCGGCGCGGCGTTCGGAGCGGGAGACCAGGTCGGTGAACTGGATGTAGCGGCGGCGGAGGTCCTCGCGCCAGTGCGGGGATTCGGTGGTGGCGATGTCCAGGGGGGAGGCGCCCGGGTTCTTGGCTGCCAGCAGGGGGATCTCGTTGATGAAGTAACCGGTCACCGGGTCGCCGTCCTCGCCGAGGGGGCGGATCGAGGCTGCGGTGGAGATCACCGAGGGCTGGCCTGCTGCGGTGGGCATGGCCCAGTGCACGGCCGCCGCCAGCAGATGGAACAGGCGTACGCCGGCCGATTCCGCGGCCTTCTCCAAGCGCTCCACGCTGCGGCGGGGCAGGGGTGTCAGGATGCAGCGATCGGACAGTGCGTGCGTGCCCTCGGCCGCCGCGTTGCCAGCCCCAGCCCCAGCCCCAGCCTCAGCCCCGGCCCGCCCGACACCGCCGTCGCCCTCGCGCTGCCAAGGCACCGCCGGCGCGAAGCCCTCCGGCAGCCGCCGGTGCCAGTACGCCAGGTCGTCGGCGGCCGCGTTCAGCTCCAGCTCCCGCACCCGCCGGACCAGCTCCGTGTACGCGCGCGAAGGCTCCGCCTCCAGCGTGCCGCCGACGGCCTGGCCCAGCCGGTGCGCGAGGCGGGCGTGGCTGGGGCCGTCGACGACCAGGTGGTGGCAGACCAGCGCGACGTAGGCGCGGTCGGCGGCGGTGCGCACGACCGCGTAGCGGGCCAGGGCGCCGCCCTCGCAGTCGAAGGGGCGTGCGGCGACCTCGTCGATCAGCGCACGGGCCGCCGCCGCGTCACCGCCGGGCAGGTCGAAGACCTCGGTCGCGGGCGGGGTGTCGTCGAGCCGGTAGCAGACCTCGCCGGTGTCCTCGTCCAGGCCCATGCGCACCTGGAGTGCCGGGGTCGCGGCGTTGAGGCGGCGGCCGGCGTCGGACAGGTCCTCGGCGGTGAAGGAGCCTGCGACGTCGATCACGGTCGTGACGTTGTACGCGCACTCGTACAGCCCCTTCATCTCCGCGAAGAACATCGCGGCCTGGGAGGCGGTGGCGGGAGCTGTCGTCGCGGTGGCGGGCTCGGCAGACATCGGACATGCCCTTCGTCGAGGTCTGATCCGGTGCGGATCCTGCTGGTGAGCTTAGTTGCGGCGGGCGGTGGAAAGCAGTTCTCGAGTATCAATGTATGAATGCAAGGATAAGCGTCTCCAGCTGGGAAGATGGTGGCTCGCCCGTTCACGGTTGGGCCGGTGATAGCGCCCGGATAGGAACCGTGGCGAATCTGGCGGCGCCAGGTGCCGCAGACCGTCAGACAGGTGAGCCCCGTGCCCCCGATCCCGTCCGCGCAGCTCGACGTCGCCCTCCGCCCCGCCCCGCTGCCCTCGGCCGTGGCGGAGCTCGAACGCCGCCTGGCCGAGGCGCGCGCCGCCTCCACCCCCGAGGCCGTGGCCAAGCAGCACGCCAAGGGCAAACTCACCGCGCGCGAGCGCGTCGACCGGCTGCTGGACCCCGGCTCGTTCCTGGAGGTCGATGAGCTGACGCGGCACCGCGCGACCCGCTTCGGGCTGGCGGCGAACCGGCCGCTCGGCGACGCCGTGGTGGTCGGCACCGGCACGGTCTTCGGCCGCCGGGTGTGCGTGTTCGCGCAGGACTTCACCGTCTTCGGCGGATCCCTGGGGGAGGCGGTCGGCGAGAAGATCGTGCGGCTGCTCGACCTGGCCGCCACGATGCGGTGCCCGGTGGTCGGCATCAACGACAGCGTCGGCGGACGCCTGCAGGAGGGCGTGGTCGCGCAGGCGTTGTACGGAGAGATCTTCCTGCGCAACGTCCGCCTGTCCGGCGCGGTCCCGCAGATCTCGATGATCATGGGGCCCTGTGCCGGCGGCGCGGTCTACTCCCCGGCGCTGACCGACTTCGTGATGATGGTCGAGCGCAGCTCGCAGATGTTCATCACCGGTCCGGAAGTGGTGCGTGTCATCAGCGGTGAGGAGATCGGGCTGGAGGACCTCGGCGGTGCGCGTGTGCACAGCACCCGGTCGGGCAATGCGCACTTCATGGCGCCGGATGAGGAGGCGGCCATCGCGGAGGTCAGGGAACTGCTTTCGCTGCTGCCGGCGCATAGCGGGGAGCGGCCGCCGGTTCGGTCTCACCGCCGCTCCTGGGTCCCGGACGGTGCGCTGGACGCTGCCTTCGATCCGGTGCTCGATCAGCTGGCCGGAGGTATCGGTGAGTCAGGCTTCGATGTCCGGTGCGTCCTGGACCGGGTCCTGGATGACGGCCGGCTGCTGGAGGTCCATCGGCTGTTCGCGCCGGAGCTGGTCGTCGGACTGGGACGGATCGGCGGCCACACGGTCGGCGTGGTGGCCGGTCAGCACGCCGTGACCGACGGATGGCTTGACGACGACGCGGCGCTGAAAGCCGCGCGTTTCATTCGAACGTGCGACGCCTACAACATTCCGTTGCTCACCCTGGTCGACTCGCGCGGCTTCCGGGCCGGGCGCGAAGGCGACGTGGTGACGGCCGGCCAGGTCGGCAAGCTGGCGCACGCCTATGCCGAGGCCACGGTGCCGATGGTGACCCTGGTGGTGGGGGAGGCGCTGGGGGAAGCGTACTCGGTGCTCGGCTCCCGTCACATCGGGGCAGACCTGTATCTGGCATGGCCGACCGCACGAATCGGCATCCAAGGCCCGGTCCCCGCCGAGTTCGCGGCCCAGCACGAAGCCGAGATCGCAGACCCCTACTACGCTGCCGAGCGCGGCTACGTCGACACCGTGATCCGCCCGGCGACTACGCGGGACGTGCTCACACGGGCCTTCGAAGCGTTGCGGGAGAAGGACGCCCAGCGGCCCCCGCGCAAACACGAGAACATCCCGCTGTAGGGGTTGAGGTAAGGCTACTTATGCAGTCTCCGGCCGCCGCATCTCCCGCCACACAGGGAACGCCAACGGCATCAACGACATCGCCACGAACACCGCCGCCGCGATCATCAGCGTCGGGTCCAGCCCCAGCACCTGCGTCCCGATCCCGGCCAGCAGCGGCCCGAACGGCATCCCGGCCCACGCACTGGCCTTCACCGCACCCATCACCCGGGCCACCAGGTGCGGCGGGATCCGCTCATAGAACACCGCGCTCATCAGAGGATTGATCGCACCGCCCGCACAGCCTGCCAATGCCGTGACCGTCAGGACCAGCGGGATCGCCGAGGACAGCGCCAGGACCGCGTAGCGTGGCGCGCCGCCGAGCAGCAGACCGGTCACGAACGTCGCCCGCCGCGGCAGCCGCGGGCCCAGCCACGCGCCGCCCAGGGTCCCGAGCAGCGCGCCGAGCCCGGCCGCGCCGGTGATCAGACCGAGCAGGATCGGGCTGTGGCCGCCGTCGCGGATCCACACCGGGACCAGGACCGAGTTCAGGCCCTGATCCAGCAGGTTCGTCACCGCGACCATGGTGACCAGGCCGAGCAGCAGACGGTCGGAGGCCAGGAAGCGCAGGCCCGCAGCCAGGCGGCGGAGATAGCCGCGGCCGACATCTCTTTCGGATTCGGATTCGGATTCGGCTTCAGCGTCGGTGGCTGCGTCGGCGTCGGCGTCGGTGGGCGCGCCGGACCGCGCGTCATCAGCGGGCAGTGTGAAGGCCAGCAGGACCGCCGAGGCGGCGAACGTGCACGCGTTCACCAGCACCACGTTCGCCGTCCCGATCGCCACCACCAGCACGCCGGCCAGCGGCGGACCGAGCAGTTGGCCGGCGCGTGCCGTCCCGGTCGACAGTCCGGCCGCGCGCTCCAGCGCCACGTCGGCGCGCGCGGCCGCCGAGGGGAGCAGTGCCGTGGTCGCGCAATCCGCCGTCCCGCGTGCTCCTCCTATCACGAACACCGCCGCCGCCAGCACCGGATAGTGCAGCGTGCCCAGCGCCGACAGCAGGGGGACCACCGCGGCGGCGCAGGCGGCCAGGATGTTGCCGGCCAGGCAGACCCGGCGGGCGCCGACGTGGTCCACGACCGGCCCGCTGAGCACCTGCAGGAGTACGTACGGCACCAGCTCGGCGAACACCAGCGCCCCGACGGCCGAGGCGGTGTGGCTGGTGGTGACCGCGAGCCAGGGGATCGCCAGCGCGGACATCGCGATGCCGGCGACGGAGACCGCGTTCGCGATGAGCAGGCCGGCCAGCGGTGCGCGGGAGGCGCGGGAGGCGCGGGCAGTGAGTGTCATCGTGCTCATTCTTGTGCAAATCGCCCCTCGGGGCCGTGAGGCTGCCGGCCGCGGGTGTCGGGGAGGGCGCCGGAGTCCTGGAACGTGCAGAAGGAGTGCGGGGAGATGAACAGCGCCAGCCGCAGGTCCTCGTGCGGGTCGGTGACTCTGAACTCGACGATGGCGCGGGGGTGCAGGGGGACGCTGCCCAGGCCGTGGTAGTAGCCGTCGAGGTCGAACACCAGCTGGTAGATGCCCCGGCCGGCCGGGTCGGGGCACAGCTCCAGCCGGCCGTCGCCGGCGGTCCGGCCGGCGGACAGGTCCTGCCACCCGGACTCGCCGCGGCGGCGGAGCCGGGCGCCGAGCTCGGCTCCGGGGACGCCGAAGGCGACGTCGACGACGAGGACGGACAACTTCACCTGAGAACCATCGCCTTCGATTCGGGGTGAAGCTCATCGTCGGGACCGTCCCTATCGCCGTGGCATCGGGGCGGCATCGGGCCCTTCGCCGGGCCGGGATGTCAGTCCAGGCAGAACTCGTTGCCCTCGATGTCCTGCATCACGATGCAGGACTCGTTCTCCTCGTCGGCCGGCAGGACCTGGAACTCCGTCGCGCCGAGCGCGATCAGCCGGTCGCGCTCGGCCTCCAGGACCGCCAGGCGCTCGGCACCGACCAGGCCGGTGGCGACGCGGACGTCGAGGTGCACGCGGTTCTTGACGACCTTGCCTTCGGGGACCTTCTGGAAATACAGGCGCGGGCCCGCGCCTGTCGGGTCGACGCAGGCATACGCCCGGCCGTCCTCGTCGGCCTGCGGGACGTACCCCAGGACCTCGCACCAGAAGCGGGCGACGCGGTCGATGTCGTCGCAGTCGAAGGTGACTTGGATGTGCTTGACCGATGGCATGGCGTCAGCTTAGCGGGGCCGGCGATCCGGACGATCTCGAAAGGGCGTTCGATAAGCGACAGTTGGTGAGCGGATAAGCCCTCTGCGTAGCTTCGCCACCGCCGGGCCGCCCACACCGAGGGGGATCCGGCGCCATCTCTCACGAAGGGTGCCTTCTGATGACCGCCATATCGCCCCGGGCCCGCCACTCGCGGATCGCGGCCGGCCTGTTCCTGCTCTCCACCGCCGCCGGAACCGCCGGAGTCGCCGCCACCGCGGTCGCCGCCGGGCCGGCCGCCGCGCCCGCGTCGCCGGCGCACGCCGTGCACTTCGCCGACCAGGCGCCGAACCCGACCGCCGCCCCGGGCAACACGGTGTGGGACTGACGGGCCGGCCATGATCGAGCTGCGCAGCGACACCTTCACCGTCCCGACCGCCGCGATGCGCCGGGCGATGGCCGAGGCCCGGGTCGGCGACGACGTCTACGGCGAGGACCCGACGGTCAACCAGCTGGAGGAGTACGCCGCCGCGCTGCTGGGCAAGCCCGCCGGCTGCCTGCTCCCCAGCGGCACGATGGCCAACCTGGCCTCGATCCTGGCCTGGGCCCCGCGCGGCGGCCGGCTCCTGGTCGGCGCCCGCACCGACGTGTACTGCTACGAGGCCGGCGGCTACTCGGCGCTCGGCGGCGTGGTCTGCAGCCCGATCCCCAACCGCCCCGACGGCGGCCTGGACCCCGCGGACCTGCTCGCAGAGTTCGACGACACCGACGACTCGCAGATCGCCCCGGTCTCCCTGATCTGCCTGGAGAACACCCAGTGCCAGTGCGGCGGCACGGTCCTGACCCCCGAGCACGACCAGGCCGTCCGGGCGCTCGCCGACGCCCGCGGCGTCCCGATCCACCTGGACGGCGCCCGGATCTTCAACGCCGCCGTCGCCTCCGGCCGTCCGGCCGCCGAGCTCGCAGCGGTCGGCGACACCGTGCAGTTCTGCCTGTCCAAGGGCCTGGGCGCGCCGATCGGCTCGATGGTGGTCGGCACGACCGAGGCCGTGGCCCGGGTGCGCCGCATCCGCAAGATGCTCGGCGGCGGCATGCGCCAGGCCGGGGTCATCGCCGCGGCGGGCTTGGTGGCGCTGACCGAGATGGTCGACCGGCTGGCCGAGGACCACGCCAACGCCGCGCGGCTGGCCGAAGGACTGGCCGGGCTGCCGGGGCTGCGGGTGCAGGAGCCGCAGACCAACATCGTGATGTTCGATGTGCTCGACGAGCGGCTGACGCAGGCCGAGTTCGTCACGGCGGCGCACGCGCGGGGGGTCGCGGTGATGGAGCTCGGCGGGCGGGTCAGGGCCGTGACGCACGCCGGGGTCGACGCGGGGCAGATCGATCGGGCGGTGGAGGCTTTCGCGGGGGTGCTGGCGAAGGCGCCGGTTGCGGCGGTGGGGTAGCGGCGTAACCCCGCCAGCCCGCCAGCCCCCTAACTCCCCAACCCCGACTCCCCGCCCCCCACCTCCGCCAGCAGCGCGGCGATCTCCCCGGCCAGATCCCTGGCCTCGCTCACCGTCATCGCCGTGGCCACCGTCGCCGCCTGCCACCAGTCGCCCACCGCGCCGGAGGTGTCGCCGCGCTCGTCGCGGATGCGGCCGCGCAGCACCAGCGCCTGGGCCGAGGCCAGGCCGTCGCCGAGGGCCCGCACCGCGTGGTCGGCGTCGTCGGCGGCCTCGGCCAGGTTGCCGGCGGCCAGTTCGGCGCGCGCCAGGGTCAGGGCCGCGCGGCCGCCGAGGATGCGGTCGCCGACTGCTTCGGCGGCCTCCAGGGCATGGCGCAGCGCCTCCACCGCCGGGCCCGGGTGGCCGTCCTCGGCCTCGGTGGCGCCCAGGCCCATCAGGGCGTGGCACTCGCCGATGCGGTCGCCGGTCTCCCGGACCGCCGCCAGGACCTGGCGGTAGGCCGCGCGGGCCCGGTCCATGTCGTTGCGGTGCCGGTACATGTCGCCCAGGCGGAGCTGCACCTGCGCGGCCACCCGGCGGACGCCGGTCTCCGCGCAGATCAGCTCCGCGCGGGTGAGCAGGTCGAAGGCCGCGCCGTCGTGGCCGCGGGCCAGGTGCACCTGCGCGATGCTGTTCAGCACGTACGCCTCCGCGACGCGGTCGCCGACTTCGCGGAACGTGGCCAGCGCGTCGGTCCACCGGTCGAGGGCGCGGTCCAGGTGGCCCTCGCGGCGGTCCAGGACCGCGACGTTGCGCAGCACCAGCGCCGCGCCGTACCGGTCGTCCAGCTCCCGGTAGATGGCCGAGGCGCGGTCGAACTGTGCCCGGGCGCCGGCGTTGTCCTGCTCGAACATGTGCAGCGAGCCCAGCGAGTAGCGCATCGCCGCCTCGCCGCGGCGGTCGCCGGCCTGGCAGACCGCCTCCAGCGCGGTCTCGTGGGTCTCGCGCCAGTCGCCGTAGTAGGACCGGGCCTCGAACAGGGCGACCGAGGACATCGCCAGGCTCCACGCCTTGTCGGCCAGCCCGCGCGCGGCGGCCTGGCGCACCGCGGCCACCAGCGACAGCCGTTCGCGCTCGAACCAGGTCAGCGGGTCCTCGATCAGCGGGTCCACGGCGTCGCGCGGCAGCGGCCAGGTCGTGGCGCCGTCGGCGGGCAGCAGATGGTCGCCGGAGTACTCCCGCTCGTGCGCCAGCTTGGCCAGGAACAGGTGCGCTCCGATCAAGCGCTCCAGCGCCTGGTGCCGCTCGGCCGGCGGGTCCTCGGCCAGCAGCCGCTCCCGGGCGAAGGGGCGCACGATGTCGTGGAACCGGTACCGCGTCGGCGCGCCGTCAGGGCCCTGCTCGATGTCGATGAGGTAGGCCTCGGTCAGCTCCTCCAGCAGGTTCTCGGCATGGAAGACGTCGGCCTCCAGCAGCGGCGCCGCGACCCAGGCCGCGAAGTCCGGGCCGCCGAACAGCGCCAGGCGCCGGAACAGCTGCCGCGCCTCGGCGGACAGCCCCGCGTAGGTGACCGAGATGCTGGCGCGCATCCCGACACCCTCGTGGTTCAGCTCGTCCAGCTGCCGTGACTCGTCGATCAGCCGGTCCACCAGCGCCCGCACGCTCCAGTGCGGCCGCGCCGCCAGCCGGGCCGCGACGATGCGCAGCGCCAGCGGCAGATGCCCGCACAGCCGGCACAGCTGCGCCACCGCCTCGGGCTCGGCCCGGATCCGCGCGGCGTCGGCGACCCTGCTCAGCAGCGCGACAGCGCTGTCGTCGCTGAACGTGCCGACCTCCAGCCGCACCGCCGCCGGCACTCCGGTCAGCCGCCGCCGGCTGGTGACGATCACCGAGCAGCCCGGCCCGCCCGGCAGCAGCGGCTGCACCTGGTGCTCGGTCATCGCGTCGTCCAGCACCACCAGGACCCGCCGGTCGCCCAGCAGGTCCCGGTACATCTCGGCGCGCTCCTCCAGGCCCTCGGCCAGCAACGGCCCGGCGACGCCGAGCGCCCGCAGGAAGCGCTCCAGCACGTCGGCCGGCGCGACCGGCTGGTCGCCGTCCCGCAGGCGCGCGTAGAGCTGGCCGTCGGGATAGGCCTCGGCCAGCCGGTGCGCGACGTGCACCGCCAGCGTGGTCTTGCCGACGCCGCCCTGGCCGTAGAGCACGGTCACCGGCAGCACCGCCGGACCGTCGTCGACGGTGCGGACCACCGGCATCTCGGACACGATGCGCGCGATCGCCTTCGCCCGGCCGGTGAAATCCGGGATGGCCGGCGGCAGCAGCCGGGGGGTCGGCGGCGGGCGGACGCCGGCCCGGCGCGCGACCGCGGGGGAGGACGCGGCGGCGGTGGCTGACGTCGAAGGCTGCGATATCCCCGGAATCGTGGGAGCCATGGGAGTCGCTGGAGTCGGTGTCGCCGATGGTGTTTCGGGCGGCGGTACGACCGCGGCGATGCCGCTCCCGGTCTCAGGCGCCGGAGTAGCCGCCGCCGTCCGCTCGTCGACCTCGCCGGTCAGGATCGCCTGATGCAGCCGCCGCAGCTCCGGACCGGGCTCGATCCCCAGCTCCTCCTTCAGTGTCCCGCGCGTCGCGCGGTACACCTCCAGAGCCTCGGCCTGCCGTCCGGCGCGGTACAGCGCGGTCATCAGCAGCAGCCGGAAGCGCTCGTTGAGCGGGTACTCGTGGCAGACCCGCACCAGCTCCCCGACCAGATCCCCCCGGGTACCGGCCTCCAGCTCGGCCTCCAGGCACACCTCCAGCACGTTCAGCCGGCGCTCGTTCAGGTGCGCGACGCTGTGCTGGACGACGTCCCCGACCACGTTGGCCAGCGCCGGCCCCCGCCACAGTGACAGGGCCCTGCGGAACTCGGCCGCGGCCTCGGCGACCCGGCCCCGGCCCAGCAGCGCGTGCCCGTCGGACGCGGCCTGCTCGAACACCCGCGCGTCCAGCACGTCCGTCCCGAGCCGGAACAGGTAGCCGGGATTGCGGGTCCGGATCCGCTCCGGGTCGCCGAGCAGCCGCCGCAGCGCCGAGACGCAGATCTGGATCTGCGCCCGCGCGGTGGCCGGCGGCCGGTCGCCCCAGACCGCGTCGACGAGCCGCTCGACCGGGATGATGGTGTCCGGCTGGAGCAGGAACATGGCCATGACCGCTTGTTCCCGCAGTCCGCCGAGTCGGATCGGCGCCCCTTCGCCGATGATCTCCAGGGGCCCCAATACGCGGAAGTCCATACCGCCACTGTCAGCATTCAAAGCAAGTCGACACTCTGTCTCTCCCAGGACCCGGTGGACCGCTGGAGCCGACCCCCTGGTGTTGCCACGTCGGACACCACTGCGCCTGATCGTGCCGACGGTGGCGCAGTGTGTCAAGAACATCAACTCTCGGATATCGCCCAGTTCGGGCTGGTCCCCGCAACCGGTTGCGGGCAGGCGAAGTGTGGTGTCGCGGAGTTCTGTGGATATGTCAGCCTTCTGCCTCGTCGAGCCGCGGCGGCCGGTTGCGGACACCGGGGCCGACTGGGCAGACAAGAAGCGAATCCGGCCACGGACGCCGGCGATGTTTAGCAAGGCGAAGTATATGGTCGGCGCGGTGGCCGCCGATATCCGCAGATGAGCGGTCCGTCCGCTTTGTCAGCGTGTTCCGGCCAAAAGTTCACCTTCTGCACAGTTCGCCGATACCGGCCAACGGGGGCACGGGTAAGGGCCCTGTGTTACCGGGAGGAAAGGAACTTCTCATGTGCGGAATCACCGGCTGGATCTCCTACGAGCGCGACCTGCGCGCCGAGGCGCACATCCTGGACGCGATGACGGCCACGATGGAGTGCCGCGGCCCCGACGACCGGGGCGCCTGGATCCAGGGCCCCGCCGGACTCGGGCACCGCCGGCTGGCCATCATCGACCTGCCCGGCGGTCGGCAGCCGATGACCGCCGAGGCCGGCGGGGAGAGTGTCGTCATCGTCTACTCCGGCGAGACGTACAACTACACCGAGCTGCGCTCGGAGCTGGCCTCGCGCGGACACCGGTTCAGCACCGAGTCCGACACCGAGGTCGTGCTGCGCGGCTACATCGAATGGGGCGCGGCCGTCGCCGAGCGGCTGAACGGCATGTACGCCTTCGCGATCTGGGACGGCCGGGACGCCAAGCTGCGCCTGATCCGCGACCGCATGGGTATCAAGCCCCTGTATTACACGCCGACGCCCGACGGGGTGCTGTTCGGCTCCGAGCCCAAGGCGATCCTGGCCAACCCGCTGTCCCGGCGCGCGGTCGGGATCGACGGGCTGCGCGAGCTGTTCGTGATGGTCAAGACCCCGGGGCACGCCTTCTGGGAGGGGATGCGCGAGGTCGAGCCGGGCACCGTGGTCACGGTCGGCCCCGAGGGCATACGCACCGAGGCCTACTGGACGCTGGAGACCCGCGAGCACACCGACGACCGGGACGCGAGCGTCGCGCATGTCAGGGATCTGCTGGAGGACATCGTGCGCCGCCAGCTCGTCGCGGACGTCCCGCGCTGCGTCCTGCTCTCCGGCGGCCTGGACTCCTCCACCCTCACCGCACTGTCGGCCCGGCAGCTGGCGGCCGACGGCCAGAAGATCCGCAGCTTCGCCGTCGACTTCGTCGGCCAGGCCAAGAACTTCGTGCCCGACCCGATACGCGCCGACCCCGACACCCCCTTCGTGCACGCGGTCGCCGAGCACTCCGGCACCGTCCACCAGGACATCGTGCTGGACGCCGAGGCCCTCACCGACCTGGACGCCCGGCGCACCGTGATCCGGGCCCGCGACATGCCCGCCGGCTTCGGCGACATGGACACCTCCTTGTATCTGCTCTTCAAGGAGATCCGCGACCACTCCACGGTCGCCCTGTCCGGCGAGTCCGCCGACGAGGTGTTCGGCGGCTACCAGGACTTCTTCAACGAGGACGCCCGTCGCGGCGGCACCTTCCCCTGGCTGGTGAAGTACATCCAGAACTTCGGCGACGACATGGTCCTGCTGCGCCCGGAGCTGCGGGAGGCCTTGGACATGCAGACCTATATCAAGGACTGCTACGACACGGCGGTGGCGGGCATCGAGCGCCTGCCCGGCGAGAGCGACTTCGAGTACCGCATGCGCCGCGTCTGCCACCTGTACCTGACCCGCTTCGTCAGGGTCCTGCTGGACCGCAAGGACCGGCTGAGCATGGCCGTCGGCCTGGAGGTGCGGGTGCCGTTCTGCGACCACCGGCTCGTGGAGTACGTGTACAACGCGCCGTGGGCGATCAAGTCCTTCGACGGCCGGGAGAAGTCGCTGCTGCGCGAGGCGGCGGCCGACGCCCTGCCCCGCGCGGTCTACGACCGGGTGAAGAGCCCGTATCCGTCCACGCAGGACCCGCGGTACGCCATCGCGCTGCGCGCCCGCGTCGCCGACCTGCTGGCGCAGCCGGGGCACCGGGTGTTCGACTTCGTCGACGCCTCGGCGGTGCGCCGGATGGTCGACGACGCCGATCCGGGCATCATGCAGGCGGCGCGGCGGGGATTGGAGCGGACGCTGGATCTGGCGCTGTGGCTGGAGATGTACCGGCCTGAGGTGGCCTTGACTGTTTGAGACGCGTTGACCCGGTACCGGTCCCGCAGTACCTTCACCCGAAGTTAACCACCTTTACTACAGTGATGCGGTGGCTTCATGAGAGTACTGATGTTCCGTCGTGCCCGGCTGGCGTTGGTGGCGGCCTCTGTCGCACTCGGTATGA
Source organism: Catenulispora sp. GP43 (assembly GCF_041260665.1). Lineage (NCBI taxonomy): Bacteria > Bacillati > Actinomycetota > Actinomycetes > Catenulisporales > Catenulisporaceae > Catenulispora > Catenulispora sp. GP43. The sequence goes on from NZ_JBGCCT010000007.1 coordinate 394,476, forward strand.
CCGTGGTCGGCGCCGCCGGGGCTTCGTCCCCGGCGGCGGCCGCCGCCTCGTTCCCCAACGTCGTGGTCCCGGTGCCGGTGTCGGAGACCGCGAACGGCTCGACGTTCACCCTGGCTTCGTCGGCGACGTTGACGACCGATGACGCCAATGTCGGCGGCTATCTGGCCGGGATCCTGAGGGCCTCGACCGGTTACGCGCTGCCGCTCGGCGTCGGTGCGACGACGCCTGGCACGATCGCGCTGTCCCTGTCCGGCGCGCCGGCGACGGTCGGAGCCGAGGGATATCAGCTCACGATCACCGGGGCGGCGGTTCGGGTTCAGGCGAACTCGGCCGCAGGCCTGTTCCACGGCGTGCAGACGTTCCTGCAACTGCTGCCGGGCCAGGTGATGAGCCCCACCCGCGTGACCTCGGTGGCCTGGAAGGCCACCGGCGGCACCATCGTGGACTACCCGCGCTACGGATACCGCGGCGCCATGCTGGACGTCGCGCGGCACTTCTTCACCGTTGCGCAGGTCGAGCACTACATCGACGAACTGGCGCTGTACAAGGTGAACTACCTGCATCTGCACCTGTCGGACGACCAGGGGTGGCGCATCGCGATCAACTCCTGGCCGAACCTGGCCGCGTACGGCGGCTCGACCGAGGTCGGCGGCGGCGCCGGCGGCTACTACACGCAGGCCGACTACACGACGATCGTGAACTACGCCGCGTCGCGCTACATGACGGTGGTCCCGGAGATCGACACGCCGGGCCACACGAACGCCGCGCTCGCCTCGTACGCGTCGCTGAACTGCGACGGCGTCGCGCCGCCGCTCTACACCGGGACGGACGTCGGCTTCAGCTCGCTGTGCGTCTCGCTGCCGCTCACCTACACGTTCCTGGACCAGGTCATCGGCGAGATCGCGGCCCTGACCCCGGGACCGTACATCCACATCGGCGGCGACGAGGCCAGTTCCACGACGCAGAGTGACTACGTGTCCTTCATCAACCAGGTGCAGCAGATCGTCGCCAACCACGGCAAGGCGGTCATGGGCTGGCACAACATCGCCGCCGCGACCCTGGCCCCGTCCACTGTCGCCCAGTTCTGGGACACGACGAAGTCGAACACCGCGCTGGCCGCCGCGGCTGCCAACGGCACGAAGATCATCATGTCCCCGGCGAACCACGCCTACCTGGACATGAAGTACACGAGGAAGACGCCGCTGGGCCAGAACTGGGCCGGGTATGTAGATGTCAACGCGGCCTACGGCTGGGACCCGGGGAACTACCTGAGCGGCGTCAGCTCCTCGGCGATCGCCGGTGTCGAGGCGCCGCTGTGGTCCGAGACGCTGGTCACCTCCGCGAACATCGACTACATGGCCTTCCCGCGGCTGCCGGCCCTGATGGAGCTCGGCTGGTCGCCGGAATCCACCCACAGCCAGACGGCGTTCGACGCGCGGCTGGGGGCGCAGGGTCCGCGCTGGCATGCGATGGGAGTGGACTACTACAAGTCGACGCAGGTCACGTGGCCGACCGGATCTTGACGGAGGCGTTGCTCTAGCATCAGTGGTTCGCCGTTGAGAAAGGCAGACCCCTGATGCCGGTCGAGATAGGTCCGTTCGATCCCAGCTCGGCCTCCAAGGCCGAGCTGGCCGAGTACTACGCGGTGTCGACGGCGGTCATGGCCGTCGACCGTCCCGACGTCTCGCCGCTGACGCTGGCGGAGTTCGTCGAGGCGATCAAGCAGCCCCGAACGGTGCTGGGCCCGATCCGGCGCTGGGCGGCGCGGGACGCGGGCCGCATCGTCGGGACCGTGTCGGTGACCCAGCCGGAGCACGAGAACCGGCACCTGACGATCGTGCAGGTCACCGTCCTGCCGGAACGGTGGCGCCAGGGCCTTGGCACAGCCTTGCTCCGGGGGGTGCTGCCCGACGTGCGCGCGGAGGGGCGCACCGTCGTCATGGGGTACGGCGTCAAAGCCGACGCCTCCGGCGAGGCGTGGGCCCGCAAGCTGGGCTTCGTCCGCACCCACGGTTACGTCAAGCAGACCTTGAAGCTCGCCGACGTGGACCCGGCGCTGTGGCAGTGTCCTGTCGCCGACGGGTTCCGGGTGGAGAGCTGGACCGGTGCGGCGCCGGAGGCGCTGCTCGTGGAGTATGCGCGCGCCCGCACGGCCATCACCGATGCCCCGACCGGCGAGTCCACGCTGGAGTTCGAGGACTGGACGCCGGAGCGGGTCCGCACCCACGAAGCGGACCTGCGGACCCGCGGCGTCCTCAACCGCGTCACGGTGGCCGTCCACGAGGACAGCGGCCGGGTGGCGGGCTTGACCGAGCTCGAAGTGCCCGAAGGCGGCCGCCGCCGTGCCATCCAGCAGGACACCGCCGTCATGGCGGACTTCCGCGGGCACGGCCTCGGCCTGGCCATCAAGGGCGCCACGCTGCGCTGGCTGACCACCGCCCACCCCGAGGTCGAGGAAATCCTCACCCAGACCGCCCACGACAACGCCCCGATGATCCGTGTCAACCACGCCTTGGGCTACACCTCCACGGGGACCGCGGTGGAGCTCGAGGTCGGCGTCGCCGAGCTCGCCAAGCGGCTGGAGGCCTGATGCCGGTCGAGGTTCGCCCCTTCGATCCGGTGTCCGCCCCCGAGGCCGAGCTGGTGGCGAGCTACGCGGTGATGTCCGCGGTCCAGTCGCTGGACCATCCCGAGCAGAAGCTGCCGACGCTCGAGCAGTACATCGAGCTGATCAGCGCGCCCACGTCGTTGGCCGGCCCGATGCGGCGCTGGCTGGCCCTCGAGGACAGCCGCGTCGTCGGCCACGCCTCGGCGATCTATCCGGAGCACGAGAACCGGCACATGACGATCGTGCGGATCGTCGTCACACCGGAGCGGCGACGCCGGGGCGTGGGGACGGCGCTGCTGCGGGCGATCCTGCCGGACCTCGGCGCCGACGGCCGCACGGTCGTGGCCGGACACGGCGTGAAAGCCGATGCCTCCGGCGAGCAGTGGGCCCGGGCGCTGGGCTTCGTCCGCACCCACGGGTTCATCCGCCAGATCCTGAAGGTCGCCGACGTGGATCAGGCGCTGTGGCAGCACCCTGTCGCCGACGGTTTCCGGCTGGAGCGCTGGATCGGCGCGGCGCCCGAGACGTGTCTCGCCGCCTATGCGCGGGCCCGCACCGCCATCGCCGACGCCCCGAGCGGGGAGTCCACGATGGCGCACCGGGACTGGACGCCCGAGCGCGTCCGGGTCCAGGAGGAGACCATGCGGGCCGGGAACTGGGGCAACCGTGTCGTCGTCGCCGTCCACGAGGCCTCCGGCGAGGTGGCGGCGATCACCGAGCTCAGCGTGCGCGCCGAGCAGCCGACCCGCGCCTTCCAAGGGGACACCGCCGTCGTCGCCGAGTTCCGTGGGCGCGGCCTGGGCTTGGCGGTCAAGGGCGCGATGCTGCGCTGGCTGACCGCCGACCGGCCGGAGGTGGAACACGTGCACACGCAGACGGCCCACGACAACGTGCACATGGCGCGCATCAACTTCGCGGTGGGCTTCACGACCGACGCGGCGTTGTCCGAGCTCGAAGCCGATCTGGGCGACCTGGTCAAGCGCCTGGCGGCCGAATAGGGGGAAACGCCGCAGGCCGGCTCGCCCCCGCAGCGATCGCAGTACTCTGACGCCCGGTGCCTGGTGCCCGGGCCCTGACGAGGGGGTATGCCGATCATGACTGTCCAGCCCGGCGGCGCCGCGCAGGTCCTCACGGTGTCCGTGTTCGTGCTCTCGGCGCCGGACCTCGGCGCGCCGGGCGTGTCGAAGATCGTGTTCCAGCAGCTCGTCGGGATGACCAGCGAGATCGATCCGCCGCAGAACCTGGCCACCGCACCGGGCGGCACCGCGGTGATCCACACCAAGCAGTTGGGACAGACGGTGCCGCCGATCGTCACGCTCAAGCGCGGCATGGACGGCGACAAGAGCCTGTGGCAGTGGCACCAGCTGGCGTTGAACGGCGACCCGGCCGCGCTGAAGGCGGCCGTGCTGCAGATGTACGACGCGGGCGGCTTCGCGGCCGGCAAACCGCCGCTGTCGACGTGGGAGCTGACGAACGCGTGGTGCGCGAAGATCGCCCTGGCCGGCGCGGAGGCCGGGGCCGGTGGCGCGGTCTTCGAGACGGTGGACATCGTGTGCGACAGGATCGCGCCGGCGTGAGGCCGGGCGCGGGGCCCGGCCCTGCTCAGCCCCGCGTGCTCGCCAACAGCGCCAGCAACTCCTCGGTCGTTCCGGTCTCGGCGATCCTGGGGAAGATGTTCTGAACGCTGTACGCGTGCGCCTCCGGCGTCCGGTCGGTCATCGCGTCGACCGGCAGGCTCACATTGAAGCCGTCCTCATGCGCGCTGCGCGCCGTCGACTCCACGCCGCCGCTGGTCGAGATGCCGGTCACCACCACCTGCGTGACGCCCAGCGCGCGCAGCCGCTCGGCCAGGCCGGTGCCGGCGAAGGCGCTGCGGGCGTACTTGGTGACGACCAGGTCCTCGGGCTGCCGGTCGAGTTCGGGGGCCAGCTCCGTCCAGCCCTCCGGGAACGTCCGCGGGGCGCCGGACTCGGCGTCGGTGCGTCCCGGGGGCGAGCCCGCGACGTTCACCAGGACCACCGGCAGGCTGTGCTCGCGGAAGGCGGCGGCCAGGGCGGCGCTGCGGGTGACGACGTCCTCGGTCGGGTGCGTCAGGGCCATGCCGGTGATGCCCCTCTGCAGGTCGATCACCACCAGTGCGGTGGCCGGGTCGAGCGTGGAGAACATGGGGCATTCCTTTCAAGGGCGGTGGCTGCGGATCAGGGCGGCCGTGTGGTGGATCAGGACCCGGCGAGCCGCCGAAGTAGGTCGATGCTTCCCGCGAGCTGTTCCAACTCGGCGGGGCTGAGGCTGGCGGTGATCGCCGTGGTGAGCCAGTCCTCCTTGGCCAGGCGTCCGGTGCGGAACTGCTCCCGTGCTTCGTCGGTCAGGTCCAGGATCGTCTTACGTCCGTCGTTCGGATCGGCCGAACCGGCCACCAACCCGGCCTCCAGCAGCGCGGCCACGATCGTCGCCATCGACTGCTGCCGGACGCCCTCGGCACGCGCCAGGGCGGTCGCCGTCGTCGGCCCGTCGCGCTCCAGACGGCCCAGCACAGAGGACTGTGATTTGGTCAGATCGCCGCCCTCGGACTGTGCCCGCAGCCGGCGCAGCAACTGGCCGAGCGTCACTCGCAGTTCCCGGGCGACCGCGGCGGCGCGCGCCGGATCGGCTTGTTCCATGCCGCCGACGCTGCCAGAAAGAACAGCGAACTAAACAGTTAACTGTGTAACTAGGGGACAGCGGACCCGCTGTTCGTCCGATTCGACGAACCATGCCCTCCGAATTCGTTCAACCGCACAACGACGTCGGCACCCCGCCGCAGGCACTGTGGCCACCATGGGAACAATCGAAGGCCTTGACCCGGCGACGTTGGAGCTGCACCAGCGTGTGGTGGTCGCCGACACCCACAATGACTTGCTGTGTTCGGTCGTCCTGCGGCCGGTGGCGCAGTGGCCGGACTACTTTCGCGGGCAGTGGCTCCCGCAGCTGCGGGCCGGCGGCGTGGACATCCAGGTGCTGCCGGTCTTCATCGGCGACAGTTTCCGCCCTGAGGGGGCGCTGCGCCAGACCCTGCGCATGATCGAGGCGGCGCACCGGATCGCCGAGGGCAATGCTGATGAGGTCAGCTTATGTCTGGACGGCGCCGACATCGACCGCGCGCTTGAGGCCGGAAAGATCGCCCTGGTGCTGGCGTTGGAAAGCGCGCCCGGCATCGACGCCGACATCGAACTGCTCACCACGCTGTTCCGGCTCGGCGTCCGGGTCGCGTCGCTGGCGCACTTCGGCCGTACGCCGCTGGCCGACGGTTCGGCGGAGGATGCCGCGGGCAGCCGGCTGACCGCCGCCGGGGTCGAGGCGCTGGCCGAGATGGAGCGTCTGGGCATGATGTTCGACGTCTCCCACCTCGGCGCAGCCGGCGTCGACCACGTACTCGAACTTGCTACCCGGCCGGTGATGGCCACGCACTCCTCGGCCCGGGCGCTGTGCGACCACCACCGCAACCTCACCGACGCGCGCCTGGCGGCCATCGCGGCCGGCGGGGGCGTGGTGTGCGTGAACTTCTTCCCCGGCTTCCTCGACGAGCACGAGCCTTCCGTGGCGCGGCTCGTCGACCACATCGAGCACGTCGGGAAGGTCGCCGGCACCGATCACGTCGGCATCGGCCCGGACTTCGTGGTCGAGGTGCTGCGCGATGTGACTCCCGGCGGCGTTGAGCTCGGCCCGATGGCCGGCTGCGATCCGTTCGCCACGCTGCCCGGCATGCCCGGGCCCGCCGGTCTGCCGCTGCTCACCGCCGAGCTGCTGGCACGCGGCATGGACGAGACGGTCGTCGCCGCCACACTCGGCGGCAACGTCCTGCGGCTGTTCCGGGCCGAACTCGGCGTGCCCGCCGACTGCCGCGGGGCCGCCGCATGAACACGCAGAACATTGAGAACGTTGAGAACGTTGGGCCTGTCATGGACCTGTCTTTGATGCTCGCCGACCTGGAAACCCTGGTCTGCTGCGAATCCCCGACCGCCGACCGGGCCGCGACCGCACGCTGCGCCGACCTGTTCGCGGACATGGGCTCCAGGCTGCTGGGGACGCACGCCGAGCGGCTGGAGCACGGGGGAACGGCTCAGCTGCGGTGGCGCTTCGGGCCCGGGGACCGCGTCCTGCTGCTGGGCCACCTCGACACCGTCTGGCCGCACGGCACCCTCGACCGCCTTCCCTTCGCCGTCACCGACGGGAGGATCACCGGCCCCGGCTGCTTCGACATGAAGGCCGGACTGGTGCAGATGCTGCATGCGCTCGCCGCGCTGCGCCAGAACGGACCCGACGCCCTGGACGGCGTCAGCATCCTGGTCACCACCGACGAGGAGGTCGGATCCCCGGCGGCCCGTACGCTCATCCAGGACGAGGCCCGCCGCACTCAGGCGGTGCTCGTCCTGGAAGCCAGCGCCGGTGCCGACGGGGCGCTGAAGACGGCGCGCAAGGGCGCCGGCTGCCACCGCCTGCACGTCCAAGGACGCGCCGCCCACGCCGGACTCGAACCCGAACGCGGAGCGAACGCCGCCGTCGAGCTCGCGCACCAGATCCTGGAGATCGTGAAGCTCGCGAACCCGGAGGCCGGCACGACGGTCACGCCGTCGCTGACCGCCGCCGGGGATTCGGCGAACACCGTGCCGGCCACCGCGCAGGTGGCGGTCGACGTGCGTGCCTTCAGCATTGAGGAGCAACGGCGCGTCGCCGCGGATCTGGAAGCACTCCGGCCCCGCCTGGACGGGACCTCGCTGCGCATCGAGCGTGGCCCGGAGAGCCCGCCTCTGCCCCCTGAGTCCTCCCGCGAGCTGTTCGCCCGCGCCGAGCGCGCCGCCGCCCGGCTGGGCATGCCGCCGCTGCGCGGGGTCGCCGTGGGCGGCGGCTCGGACGGCAACTGGACCGCGGCCGTCGGCACCCCCACGCTCGACGGCCTTGGCGCGGTCGGCGGCGGCGCGCACGCCGAGGACGAGCATGTCCTGGCCGAGACGATGCCCGAGCGCGCGGCGCTGCTGGCCGAGCTGGTGGCGGACCTGCTGGGAGCGCGTCCGTGAGCACAGCGCAGAACGCACACACCCAGGCGCGGAAGGCGGCGGAGGCCACGGCGGTCACCATCAGAGAGCTGACCGAGCCGAAGGAGCACGACGCCGCCACCGACGTGATCAACCGGATCTGGAGCCTGGAGCCCGGCCAGTCGCTGATGCCCAGCGGCCTGATGCGGGTGATGGCCTACGAAGGCTGCTACGTGGCCGGGGTGTTCGACGACGAGGACGGCGGCCGGATGATCGGCGCCGCCACCGGGTTTCTGGCCTCCGACGGGGACGCCGGCGGCATCCACCTGCACTCGCACATCGCCGGCGTGCTGCCGGAGGCCGACGGCCGGCGCGCGGGCTTCGCGCTCAAGCTCCACCAGCGCGCGTGGGCCCTGAGCCACAGCATCGGCCGCATCACCTGGACCTTCGACCCGCTGGTGCGCGGCAACGCCTACTTCAACATGGCGAAGCTCGGCGCGCAGGCCGCCGGCTATCTGGTCGACTTCTACGGCGAGAACATGCGCGACGGGGTCAACGCCGGGCAGGGCAGCGACAGACTGCTGATGAACTGGGTCCTCGACGCACCGCGCGTCGTCGCGGCGGCGAGCGGGCAGCGCGTCGCCGAACCGGAGCTGGAGCGGCTGCTCGACGCCGGCCGGGCCGTGCTTTCCGACACTGACGTCGCCCATGGCACTGTGGCCGACACCGTGGCAATTAGTACTACTGCAAGTGCTACCTCTAGTACGACCTCGGCCCCGAACGGCCCCGGCCCGCTGCTGTGCGCGACCCCGGCAGCCATCCATACCCTGCGCCGCGAGGCGCCCGAGCAGGCCCGGGCCTGGCGGTCCGCCGTGCGCGGCGCGCTCACCGAGGCGATCGCCGACGGCTACCACATCACCGGGTTCACCCGCTCCGGCTGGTACCTGCTCGATTTCCACGAACCAGATCAGCAAGGAGAGAGAGACCTGTGAAGATCTCCGGCGTCGAACTGCGGCGCCTGACCATGCCGCCAAAATCGTGACGAACCTGCGCAAGGAGTACACACGGTCGCTGCTCGCGGCGGTGCCGAGCCTGAACTCGGGGCGGGAAGCGGGGCAGGAGCCGGCTCGGCGACCGGACCGACCGGTCGTAGATCATTCCCCTCCGGCCGATGCGCACCTAGTGTGATCTCCGTGTCCCCACGTCCTGATGCCACCTCGCGCGCCGCACTCGGCCGGGTCCTGGACCACCTCGGCACCACCCTGCTGGATCTGGCCGCCGGTGATCCGGGGTGCGCGCCGGACGTCGGCGGCGTCGTCATCCACGATCCGCTCGACGAGCCCGCGCTGCCGCCCGGCGCGCTGGTCCTGGGCGTCGGCGTGCGCGGCGCGGCCGAGACCTGTGAGCTGCTGAAGCGGATCGCCGCCGACGGCGGGGCCGGGCTGATCGTGCGCGCCCCGGCCGAGGTGGACGACCAGGTCCGGCGGACCGTCTCCGAGACCGGGACGGTGCTGCTGGGCCTGGTCCGGGGCGCGTCCTGGACCCAGCTGACCTCGCTGCTGCGCACCCTGCTGGCCGAGGGCGACGTGGTCCCCACCGAGGCCGAGACGATCGGCGGCGTCCCGGCCGGCGACCTGTTCGCGCTGGCCAACGCCATCAGCGCGCTGCTGGACGCGCCGATCACCATCGAGGACCGCAGCTCGCGCGTCCTGGCCTTCTCCGGCCGCCAGGACGAGGCGGACCAGTCGCGGGTGCAGACCATCCTGGGCCGCCAGGTCCCCGCCGACTACACCCGGCTGCTGGAGCAGCGGGGCTACTTCCGCGAGCTCTACCGGCACGAGCGCCCGGTCCTGATCCGGGCCGAGGCCTTCGGCCTGCCGACGGTGACCAGGGCCCGCCAGGCGATCGCGGTCCGCGCCGGGGACGAGATCCTCGGCTCGATCTGGGCGGCCGTCGCCGAACCCCTGCCGCCGGCCCGCGAGCAGGCGTTCGTCGAGGCGGCCAAACTCGTCGCCCTGCACCTGCTGCGCGTCCGGGCCGGCGCCGACGTGGAGCGCCGCCTGCGCGCCGAACTCGTCTCGATCCTGCTGGAAGGCGGCCCGGCGGCGGCGGACGCGGCGACCCGCCTCGGCCTGGCCGGCCGGGCCTGCGTGGTCGCCGCAGTGGCCGCGGCCGCCGCGGCCGCCGGCCCGGAGGGCTCCCCGGCCGAGGGCGCCCGCGAGCTGGCCCGCTTCGAGACCGCGCGCCAGCAGGCCCTGGACACCCTGGCCGTGCATCTGTCGGCGGTGCACCACGGCTCGGTCGCGGCGCTGCTGGGCGGTGTCGTCTACGCGGTCCTGCCGGTCGACACCTCCGACGAGCAGGCCGCCGAGCGGCGCGTCACGACCGTCCTGAAGGAGTACCTGGAGCGCACCGGCGCCACCGACCTGGTCGGCATCGGCCGCATCGCCCCCGACCTGCACGCGGTGCCCCGGTCGCGGCAGGACGCGGACCGCGTCCTGCGGGTGCTGCGGCGCCGGCGCTCGCGACGCACAATAGCGAGCCTGTCGGAGGTGTACGCCGAGGCGCTGCTGATCGACGTCGCCGCTGCTGACGGCCACAGCCCCTCGGGACCGGTCGCCGGGCTCGCGGAGTACGACCGGGAGCACAACAGCAGCCTGGTGGAGACGCTCGCGGCGTGGCTGGACGCGTTCGGGGACATCAACGCCGCGGCCGAGGCCGTCCACATCCACCCGAACACGTTCCGGTACCGGCTGCACCGGATCGCGGAGATCGGGGATGTGGACCTCGGCGACACCGAGTCGCGGTTCGCGTTGATGCTTCAGCTGAGGTTGTTGGGGACTTAGGCCTCCAGCAGTTCCATGACGATGAACAGCCGGTTGTCATGCTGGCCGATGTCGTGCACGACCGTGATCCCGGGGTGCTGGAACTGCGCCCCGATCGCCGCCTCCCGCTGGAACCGCGCCAGCACCTCGTCGGCCTCGTGGAACTCCAACACCTTCAGCGCGACCGGGCGGCTCAGGAGCACGTCGTGGCCGCGCCAGACCTCGCCCATGCCGCCACGCCCGAGCCGGTCCTCCAGCTGGTATCACCCGGCGATACGTTCCCCGGCCCGCATGGCACCCCCACAGCGCGTCAGAAACGGCTTTCACAGTGTATTGCGAACTGTGTTCCGGGACGGTCGAGTCGAGGATTCGAGTGTTGCGTGTTTTCACCGTTTAGCAGTCGGTTCGGCGAGGACGGGGGCGTCGGCGTTCGAGTGCTCCAGCCGCATCGCGCGCACCTCGCGCGACGCGAGCGGCACGGTCGCCGAGGCCAGGGTCAAAGCCGCCGCCGCGCACAGGACCGGGCTCACGCCGAACGCGTCGGCCAGCGGCCCGGCCGCGGCGTAGCCGAGGGGGATCGGGAGCAGTTGGACGAGGCCGTTCACCGCGCTCATGCGGGCCAGCAACTCGTCCGGGATCGCCTGTTGGCGGTAGGTCGACCAGGCGAGGATGCTCATGTCGGTGCCGATGCCCGCGGTCACCGTGCCCAGCACGATGACCCAGGTCGGGGCCGATGCGGCCATCGCGACGAGCGGCACGGCCATGCACGCCGATCCGGCCGCCATCACCGCCCCGACGCGCACGGGACGCCAGACGAGTGCGCCGAGCGAGCCGGCCAGCAGCCCGACGGCGAAACCCGCCGAGATCTCGCCCCAGGCGACCGCGCCGCCGTGGGAGCGCAGTGCGTACACCGGGCCCAGCAGCTGGAATCCGACCAGCCAGCCGAGCACCCCCACCGCGCTCTGGGCCACCACGATGCGCAGCCAGGGCCGCGCCCAGAACGCGCGCACGCCCTCGGCCAGGCCCGCGGTGAACCTCTGGCCCCGGGCCGTGACCTCCTCGTCGGGCAGCCCCGTCATGATCAGCGCCGCGCCGAAGAACGTCGCCGCGTCCCACGCGATCGCCCACCCCGGCCCGACCGTCGCGACCACGACGCCCGCGATCGCCGGCCCGGCGACCTTGAACACGTTGAACGCCATACGCAGCAAGGCGTTCGCGTCGCGCCGCATGTGCGCCGGGACGAGCCGGCTGACCGTCCCCTGCGCGGCCGGCGTGATGAAGGCGTTGGCCGTCCCGCCGAGGAACGCCAGGCCCACCAGCTCGAAGACGCGCGCGTTCCCGGACAGCACGACGGCCGCGACCGTGCCCTGGACGCAGCCCGCGGCGGCGTTGGCGAAGATCAGGACCCTGCCGCGGGGCACCCGGTCGGCCAGCGCGCCGCCGAAGAGCAGGAACAGCACCTGCGCGCCGACGTTCGCCATCAACACGAAGCTCAGGTCGGCCGCCGACCCGCCGAGGTGCAGCACGGCGAACGCCAACGCCACCGGCGACATCGCGGTGCCGGTGACGGACAGTACGCGGCCGCACCAGAACCGGCGATATGCGGGTACTGACAGCGGAGCCAGGCGGGTTCTCACAGGCACATCATTAAAGCAGGCCGGAGATGAACTTGACGTCGGACTCAAGTACGCTCGCCTCATGACTGACACCACCGACCTGCCCGTGCGCCCGAGCTCGTACGAGGACCTGCAGGACCTGATCGGCAAGGAGATCGGGCCGACCGACTGGTACACCGTCTCCCAGGAGCGCATCGACGCGTTCGCCGCCGTGACCGGTGACGACCAGTGGATCCACGTGGACCCGGAGCGGGCCGCGGCCAGCCCGTTGGGCACGACCATCGCGCACGGGCTGCTCTCCCTGGCCCTGGGCCCGGCGTTCTCCTACCGCCTGCTGTCCTTCGAAGGGTTCGCGCACGGCCTCAACTACGGCTACGACAAGGTCCGCTTCCCGGCGCCGCTGCCGTCCGGATCGCGGGTCCGGATGCGGCTGACGCTTCAGGGCGCCGACCGCGTCCCCGGCGGGATCCAGGTGCGCAGCCTTCAGGTCGTCGAGGCGGAGGGCATCGAGAAGCCGGTCGTGGTGGCCGAGGCTTTGGCGCGGATCGTCGAGTAGGGGCGGATCAGGGTTCGGATCCGTAGATCGGTCGCCGGTTGGTTACCGATCAGCCACCACTCAGCACCGCTCACCCGTCGGCGAGCCGCTGGATCGTCCGGCCCAGCCACACCCGCAGCGCGTCCGCGTCGCCGAGCTCGGAGCGCAGCACCCGCCGTCGCGTCGACACGCCGAGCACGAACGCGTCGATCGCGGCGGCCCGCTCCCGTGCCTGGTCGTCGTCCAGCCCGCTGTCGCGCAGGTAGCGCCGCAGCGGCTCCAGCGAGTTCGCGTCCAGGAAGGCGGCCAGCGCCTCGGCCGCCTCCGGGCGCTCGCCCGACGCCCGTTGCAGCACCAGCAGCGGATCCTCCCCGGGCGCGCCGAACCACCGCTGCACGATGCTCGCCGCCAGCCGTGCGCCCAGCGTGGAGCGGTCGCCGTCGAAGGAGTCCGACACCGGGATCGTCACCCGGGCCGCCGCCAGGAACAGCCCGTCCTTGCCACCGAAGTAGCGGGTGATCAGGTTCGGCGACACGCCGGCCGCGTCGGCCACGCCCTTGACCGTGACCGCGGCGTACCCGTGCCGGGCGAACTGGCCCCGGGCCTGCTCCAGGATCCGCTGCTTGGTGGCGGCCGCGTCGCGCGAAGTCATGTGTACGAGCATACACACCGGTGTGTATGCTCGTACACATGACGGACGACCTGTACACCCGCATCCGGGCGGCCCGGCGCGTCGCCGCCCCCTGGAGCGACGACCCGGCCCGCGGCATCACCGCCGACCGCCTGGACGCGTTGCTGGACCGCTGGGCGGACGGCTACGACTGGCGCGAACACGAGCAGCGCATCGGCGAGTACCCCTGGCAGGCCGTCGCCGTCGGCGACACCGAGCTCCGGGTGATCCACCAGCGCGCGGCGGATCCCGACGCCCCGGTCGTGGTGCTGCTGCACGGCTGGCCGGACTCGGTCCTGCGCTTCGAACGCGTCCTGCCGCTGCTGACCGATCTGCACGTGGTCGTCCCCGCACTCCCGGGCTTCCCCTTCGCGCCGCCGCTCACCACGCCCGGCATGTCCGTCAACCGCGTCGCGGCGGTCGTCGCCGCCGCGCTCGCCGAGCTCGGCTATGTGCGCTACACGCTGTCCGGAGGCGATGTCGGCGGCACTGTCGCGGAGATCATCGCGTCCGACCACCCGGACCGCGTGGCCGCGCTGCACCTGACGAACGTCGCCCCCCAGCGCGCGCTGACCGCCGGCCCCGCCACGCTGACCCCCGAGGCGGCGGCCTACCTGGCCCGCACCGGGCAGTGGTTCCGCACCGAGGGCGGCTACATCGCCGAGCAGTCGACGCGCCCCAACACCCTCGCCGTCGCGCTCGGCGACTCCCCGGCGGGCCTGGCGGCGTGGATCGTCGAGAAGCTGGAGTCGTGGTCCGACGCCGGCGCCTTCACCACGGACGACCTCCTGACCTGGGTCAGCGCCTACTGGTTCACCGGCACCATCGGCACCTCGTTCGCCACCTACGCCGAGCCGGCCGCGATGCCCGGCCGGCTCGACACCCCGACCGTGCTCTCGGTGTTCCCGCGCGACACCAAGCCGGAGCCGCGAAGCTACGCCGAGGCCTTCCTGAACGTCTGCGAGTACGTGGAACACGATGCCGGCGGCCACTTCGCGGCATGGGAGAACCCTGATGCCTATATCAGTGACTTGCGACGCGCGGTCGAGCTCGGCCGCCGATGAAGTACGAGCCCTGTTTTCCGTGACACTGAGGTGAATGCGTACGCAGACTTCATTCATCTGAGCTGATGTAGCGTCCCCCGCATGAACCAGGTCATATTGCGTCCGTCCACGCATCATCGCGCGCGGCATCATCGCCGACGTCCAGGTCTCGTTCATGACGCGCGGCGGCTACTACGTCCCTCGCCTGATCATGGCCGACGGCCGCTCCCGCATCCTCGCCCCGCTCACCGTGCGCACCCAGGACAGCAGCTTGCTGGCGGAACCAGTGGTGTGAGTGCAGGGATACTCTGGCTTCACGCCAGTTTCCGTACACGACCGGACACACAACGCGATACCGTCTGGCGGTGCCGATATCCGAGTCCCCGCATCGCACGAAGATCTTCGTCGCCTCCGTCGCCGTCCTCGTGGCGATCGCCGCCGCCGCGGTGGTCGTGGCGTATCAGGGCCGGCCGACGGCGCGCGCGGGTGTGAAGGGCACTGTGGTCCTGGACCAGCCGGCCAGCCTGAACACCGGCTCGGGGTACTTGCTGTACAAGACGACGGTCGCGGGTCCCGACTTCGGCACGCTCGCCGAACGCCGTCTCTCCGCCGATCCCGCCGATCCCGCCGGTTCGACCGATTCCACGACCGTCCTGGGTACCCCCACGTTGTCCAACATCCAGTGCGACCGGTCCTACACGGCGTCCGGAATCCTGTTGTGTCTGCGGGCGGACGACAATCTGGTGCGCGTCGCCTCGGTCGAGGTCTACGACAAGGACTTCAAGCTGATCAAGAAGGTCCAGGCCGCCGGCATCCCGAACCGTGCGCGGCTGTCCGCCGACGGCCGCATGGCCGCGTGGACGACGTTCGTGGCCGGCGACGCCTACAACGGCCCGGCGTTCTCCACCCGGACGTCCATGCTGGACCTGAAGACCGGGACGCTGACCGACTCGCTGGAGACCTTCGCCATCACCTTGCAGGGCAAGCCCTATCACGCGGTCGACGAGAACCTGTGGGGCGTGACCTTCGCCGCCGACGACAACACCTTCTACGCCACCCTCGGCACCGGCGGCCGCACCTGGCTGGTCCGCGGCGACGTCGCCGCCCGCACCCTGACGACGCTGATCGACAACGTCGAATGCCCGTCGCTGTCCCCGGACGGCACGCGGATCGTGTTCAAGAAGCGGGTGTCCAGCGACGCGTGGAAGATGTGGCACCTGGAGGTGCTGAACCTGGCGACCCTGGCCGAGACGCCGCTGGCCGAGCAGCGCAGCGTCGACGACCAGGCGGCCTGGCTCGACGACCACACGGTGATGTACGCGGTCCCGCAGTCCGGGGGTACCGGCTACGACGTCTGGTCGGCGCCGGCGGACGGCTCGGGGAAGCCGACGCTGCTGGCGCCGAACGCGTTCTCGCCGTCGGTCACGTCGGGGTGACGCCGGCGCGGCCCCCCCCCCCCCCGGGGGCGCCCCCCCCCCCCCCGCGCCGCGTTTAACACGAGTGGGTAGGAGCCCCCCCCGTTTGTTTGGCCCGGGGTAACCCAGGCCCCCGGACCCGGGCG